>JACMMN010000441.1 GCA_014379075.1 Pyrinomonadaceae bacterium
AGGTAGTTTTCACAAGGATCCGTTCGATCAACTAATCGTTGCGACAGCAAGGATTTACGATGTCCCGCTCGTAACGGCTGACACTTCCATCCTAAGTTACCCGCACGTCAAACTTCTCCCCAATAAATGAAACAAATCCTTCCGGGCTCAACCATCGGCATTTTCGGCAGCGGCCAGCTTGGCCGTATGTTTGCTATCGAGGCGCGCAAAATGGGTTATAGCGTTCACACTTACTCGCATGGAAGCGATACTCCGACGGGCCAGGTGGCGGATTTTGAGACGTGTTCGGAATACGCCGATCTGGATGCGGTTCGGGCGTTTGCGCAATCGGTCGATGTCGTCACGTTTGAATTCGAAAATGTTCCATCTGCTACCGTTGAGGCTGCTGCGGAATTTACCGGCGTTCATCCCAAAGGCGAAATACTTTATATGACGCAGAACCGCTTGCGGGAGAAGAACTTCCTCGTTGCGAACGGTTTTCCGGTTACACCGTTTCGCCATGTTAAAATCTTGGACGATCTGAAAAACGGCGCAATGGAAATCGGATTTCCATGTATTCTCAAAACCGCCGGTTTCGGCTACGACGGCAAGGGACAATCGAAGATCAAATCCGCCGAAGACCTAGCGGATGCTTTCAGCGGTTTGAACGGTGCCGATGGCGTTCTTGAATCCTTCGTCGAATTTGAAAAAGAAGTTTCCGTCGTTTGTGCCCGAGGCCAAAATGGTAATTTCGTACATTACGGTGTCACCGAAAACGAACATGCCAGTCATATTTTAGATGTCTCGTTTGCTCCGGCTATTGTTACGGAAAGGATATTTAATGAGGCCGTCGAAATAGCACTTAGCCTTGCGGAAACTTTGGAGTATGTAGGCACTCTTTGCGTCGAGTTTTTTGTCACGAAAGACGAGAAACTATTGATAAATGAATTAGCACCGCGCCCGCACAATTCCGGCCACCTGACATTCGATGCGTGCGTCACGTCGCAGTTCGAACAGCAGGTCCGGGCGGTTTGCGGCCTGCCGCTCGGTTCGACAGAATTTCACAAACCCGCGGCGATGGTCAATCTTCTCGGCGATCTGTGGCAAAAAGGCGAGCCGGATTGGGCCGCGGCTTTAGCAATGCCCGAGGTCAAACTGCATCTGTACGGCAAAACCGATCCGCGACCGGGCAGAAAAATGGGGCACATTACGGCGCTGGACGATACCATCGAGAATGCCATTGACTCAGTTAAAGAGGCTCGACGCTTACTCTAGTCAAAAATCGAGTGCTGAACTTATTGTCCTCAAAATTTTCTTGCCAGCCATACAACACCTAGATCACCATCAAACCCGACGATCACGCTCAGGCCCATTGCGACGTAGAGAATTTTTGTGAAAATGCCCATTTCTTCGGGCCAAATATAGCGAAATATCCTGCAATTACCTGCAGGATCAATCATCTTCTACGCAATTCATCCATTTGCAAGCCTTTATTCTACACGCTAAACTTTAAGGTTATGGCTGAAAGCATTGCATTCTCCAAAACTTCCGACCGCGGCATTATTTATGATGAGATTGCGCCGCAGATCGAATCGCTGATCGCTGGTGAAACCGATCTTGTCGCGAATCTGGCGAATATTGCGGCAGTTTTGAAGGAAGCGTTTGGGTTTTTTTGGGTCGGATTTTACCTTCGTAAAGAAGATCAGCTTGTTCTCGGGCCGTTTCAAGGGCCGCTAGCCTGTACGCGAATCGATTTTGGACAGGGCGTGTGCGGCCACGTTTATTCGACTAGGGAAGCGATCATTGTTCCCGATGTCGAAGAATTTCCCGGCCATATCGCCTGTAGTTCGGCGTCGAAGTCCGAGATAGTGCTGCCGCTGTTCGATAAATCAGGAGAAGTTTTTGGCGTGCTTGACGTTGACAGCGACAAGCTCGACGATTTTTCAGAGACGGATCTGAAAGGTCTTCACGCGATAATAAAGATCGTACAACGTAGTTTATAGGATGCAAAAAAGGCATTTTTTAATTTATGACACCTATTGAATATCCCATTTGGGTTTGGATCTTCTTCTTTGCAGTCGTTCTGATAGCGCTCTTTGTCGATATCGGCATCGTGAACCGCTCGGCGCACGTGCCTAGCCGGAAGGAAACTATTTCATGGAGCATTGTCTGGATCTCACTGGCGCTGCTTTTTAATATATTCGTTTATTGGCAAGTCGGCACGCATAACCAGGATTGGGATCTCGCCACGCATAAAGCAAAGGAGTTTTTTGTCGGTTATCTTATAGAACTCTCGCTTTCGGTCGATAATTTGTTCGTCTTTTTACTGATCTTTACTTATTTCAAGGTGCCCAAGAAGTTTCAGCACCGCGTCCTTTTTTGGGGAATCATGGGTGCTCTTGTGATGCGAATGATAATGATCTTCGCGGGCGCCGAACTGGTGGAGCGGTTTCACTGGATCATTTATGTATTCGGGGCTTTCCTCGTTTACACGGGCTTGAAGATGTTTCAGGATACCGATGATAACTTCGAGCCGCATGAGAGCGCGATAATAAGGCTTGTTACGAAATACGTCCGGATCTCTAAACACTATGACGGCGATAAGTTTTTTGTCGTTAAAGACGGTGTCCGCACCGGCACACTGCTGCTGCTGGTTCTGATCACGGTTGAATTTACGGATCTTATCTTTGCAGTCGATTCCATTCCGGCTATCTTCGGAATAACGACAGATCGATTTATCGTGTATACCTCGAATATATTTGCTATTCTTGGTTTGCGGACATTTTTCTTCCTTCTCGCTGATCTTGCCGACCGATTTCATTTTCTAAAATACGGCTTAGCGTTCGTCCTGACATTCGTCGGGGTAAAAATGTTGTTGCCGTTAGCGGCTCAAGGCCTGATAATGGTATTGGGCGAAGGCAATAACTCAGCCTTCGGTATTTTCCTTCAGCGGTTCGCCAACAACGAGTTTAATCAGGAAGTAATTAATATCTCGCTTGCCATTGTAGTTATCTCGATAGCCCTTTCTGTTGTCATTTCAATGCTGCTGCCTCCGAGGCAATTAAAAGAAGGGCCGGCCGAGAAGGAAGATCAGCCGCTTTAGAATTTCCGCAGCGACTTTTCGATGGAAAACAAATACCGCAAAATTTACGTCGAATGGTGGAAGATCGAGAAAAGCACGGTCTATGGCCTGATAGCTTTCGTTGTTGTCTCCACTATTGTGATCGGCGGCGGCTGGTGGGCAATACGTAATAATTGGTTTGTGGCCCAGGATGTGGCGGACATCCCTAAGAATGCAGCACGAATAATATCGTTCGAGGGCGATGTCCGCATAACCCGAGCGGCCACGCGCGAGACTATCCTTGTTACGAAGCAGACCTATGTCGAGGCCGGCGATACGATCCAGACGCAGGCGGACGGACGGGCAATTGTCCAGATGATCGATCAGTCCGTATATTCGGTACGGCCTAACAGTACAGTGGTGATTCGCGATAATTCTTCGCTCTTCGGCGGGAATAACGTTCGCGTTTCGCTTGATGACGGGCAATTGAATGTCCGCACGGATCAGCAGCCGGAAAATTCGGAAAACATCGTCGAAATGATGGACTCCGAAACGCAGGTCCAATCGCAAACCGACGCCAGCTTTAACACCGATGCAAAGACGAATGGGGGCGAGATCCGCATCAGCCGCGGCAGTGTAGAGACGACGATCGGCGGTGCGAAAACCACGATTGCCGAGAATGAATTTGCCGCACTCAACAACGGGAAGATCGCGACCAGGGAAAAACTGCTGGCACCGCCTGCGCAGACCTCGCCTTTAAACCTTGCGCAGATCATCGACGCTTCGGGCCGCGGTATAACGGCTTCCTTTACTTGGCAGGATGAGGCGTCGTCGTCGGCCGCAAGTTATTACCTCCAGGTTTCGAGATCTCCGATCTTTGCCTCCGATTCGATATTGGTCGACCGAAGTTCGCTTCAGGCCCGAAGTTTCAGGCTTGCCGGGTTGGTGCCCGGCACATATTATTGGCGGCTTAAGACGACCGCAAGATCCGGACAGACGAGCGATTGGAACGAGCCATGGAAATTTAGCGTGGTAAAGCGGGAGACAAGCAGAGCCATAGACGTTACTGAGTGGAAGTCCGAACGGGTCGGGGGAAACGTTTACATAGTGTCGGGCAGAACACAATCGGGCATGCTCGTCCGGTCGCAGGGACGCGAGACATTTGCCGGCGGCGACGGATCGTTTCGCCTTCAAATATCCACGCCGTTGTCAGAGGCCGCGATCGAGTTCGGTGACGACAAGGGCAATCGGATGGGATTTGTATTGTCTTTACAGTCGGGCAGGGTTTTACGGCGGTTTTAGAGGAGTTTGGTACGGGATCGAATCACGCACATAGCCACGCGGAACGCTCGCCCAAGCGGATGTTGCGTTTGAAAATAGCCTTGGCGCTCACGTTCGTCTATATGATCGCCGAGGCCCTGGGCGGGTGGCTGACAAATTCGCTTGCGCTTCTCGCCGATGCCGGGCACATGCTCACGGACGTAGCGGCGCTGACCCTGACTCTGTTTGCCATCTGGTTTGCATCTCGCCCGGCGACCTCGAAAAAAACTTACGGATATTACCGGCTGGAAATTCTTGCGGCGTTTGTCAACGGAATAGCGCTCGTAATGCTTTCCGTGTGGATAATTTACGAGGCATTTCAAAGACTGTCGTCACCTCCTGAGATCAAAGCCTTTGAGCTTATCCTGATAGCGACCGGCGGCCTGATCGTAAATATAATTGCCGCGTATCTTCTCCATTCCGATCACAAGCACGACCTGAACATGCGTGGGGCATTCCTGCATGTCATGGGCGATCTGCTTGGTTCCGTGGCCGCGATCATTGCCGGTGCCTTGATCCTTAGTCTCGGGTGGCTCTGGGCCGACGCGGTATGCAGCGTGCTGATCAGCCTAATAATTATTTTCGGTGCATGGCGGCTGATCCTGGAATCGGTGAACGTTCTGTTGGAGGGCACGCCGTCACATATTAATCTGGGCGTAGTGGAAGAAAAGATCTTGGAAACTGCCGGCGTCGGCGGAGTTCATGACCTGCACATTTGGACGATCTCGTCAGGGATCGAAGCCTTGTCCGCTCATATTACGCACGACGATTCGGTAGTTCATGCGGAATTGCTTGCGGCTGTCCGTCAGAAACTTCATGATAATTTCGGCATAGACCATTTGACGATTCAAATGGAAACGCTCGATCTCGAAGCCGAGGCCGTGTATGTCTGCGAGACCGGAACGAAATGCTTTGAGCCGGCCGTGAAGAATAAGAACGCCATTCTTTCGTAGCTTGATTTCAATATAAGAAGTTTCACGCAAAGCCGCAAAGGGCGCAAAAGAAGATGTGAAAACTTATTCATTGCGTTCCTTCGCGACTTTGCGTGAAATGATTTTTATGCCCGAAATTCTTCTCAAATACGGCAGATCGCACGTTCCGTTTGAATATGATGAAGACCGTATCGAAATTTTAGGCACTCATGAAACCAGGCGTGTGCTTTCGGACGTAGAAATAAATGAGAAGCTCGACGCTCCGATCGATTGCAGACTTCTCGAAGATATAGCAAATCCCGGCGAAACCGTCCTGATCGTCGTCCCCGATGCCACACGGCAAACCGCGTGTGACCGCATAGTTAATCTCATTGTCCGCCGCCTCATCGCGAACGGCACCGCACCTTTTGAGATCAGCATTATCTTTGCTACCGGCATTCACCGCGGAGTTACTGAAGCCGAAAAACAGGCGATATTGACGCCGTTCATCGCCCAGCGCATCAAAACGCTGGATCACGGCCCACGCGATCTAATGCAGATCGTCAGCCTGGGGGAGACGTCAGGCGGCATTCCGGTCGAATTGAACCGGGCTTTGGCCGAACACGATCACGTAATTCTGATCGGCGGGATTACATTTCATTATTTTGCCGGTTTCACCGGAGGCCGAAAACTGATATGTCCGGGATTGGCTTCGTCAAAGACGATCTCGCAAACGCACAAGCTGGCATTTGACTGCGAAACAAGATCGAGACGTGCGGGCGTCGACACCGGATCGCTCGACGGAAACGCCGTGCACGAAGCCTTTATCGAAGCGGCCGGAAAGGTAGCACCTGCGTTTTGCGTCAGCACGATCGTGAACGACGCCGGCGAAGCCGTGGATCTTTTTTGCGGCGATTGGATAACATCGCATCGAGCTGCCTGCGACGCTTACTCCGCTGACCACACGATAAAAATATCCGAAAAACGCGACCTCATTATCGTTAGCTGCGGCGGTTTTCCACATGACATAAATATGATCCAGGCCCACAAGGCTCTCGAAACCGCCTCGCACGCCTGTACCGAAGGCGGAACTATTATCCTGCTTGCCGAATGCCCCGAAGGACTCGGGCGAAATGATTTTTTAAATTGGTTTGAAGCGGAAAATAGCGATGCTCTGGCGGACAAACTCTGCGAAAAGTATCAGGTAAACGGGCAAACTGCATGGAGCTTGCTGAGTAAATCGGAAAGATTCAGTGTTCAGATCCTAAGCACATTGGAAGAAGATCAAATAACTCTGATGCGAATGAAGAAGGCCATTTCATTGGAGCAATCCCTATCTGATTCTCCGAGAGCAAAAGGGTATGTTCTGCCTGCAGCGGGAAGGATAAAGATCGAGGCTTAGTTCCCTTTCTTAACCGCAAAGGTCCGGGCAATCGAATCCGTCTGGTTCTGCAGCGAACGCAGCTTATCGCGATAGCCGGTGAAGCGGAGAACGTAGATCGTGTTGGGGTCTGCTTTTAGAAAATAAAATCTGCCGATCATCGGGCGGCCGGAACGCACAAATTCGAAATTAAACGCGGTGCCTTTCAGGAATCCGCCGAAGTTTTCTTCCTTACCGGCAACATATCCAGGCAAAAACTGCAGTTTTTGCTCTTCGTTCTTTATGACATCCGTTGTCAGATCGTCCGGCCGGATGGTAATTTTGCGCACCTCCAAATGGCCGTCATTGCGTTCGACATTGACAAATTCCACATTGCGGATCGTCGCCGAAGGCTTGACCGTCATTTTCCATTTTGCGTCCGGAATATCGAAGCTGTAATCGACGTTCGGATCGCTGAAACTGTCGCCTTGGGCGAACGCGGAAAACGAAGCGGCAAGACTGAAGACTACCGTCAAAAGAATCGAAGATTTTAGTTCTTTCATTTTCATTGATAAGGGGCGAATCAACTACTTTTTATTCTAGCGTAAAATTAAATGGATTACGAGATTTTGATGCGGGCAGCATTAGTTTTGTTGTCTTATCGGATCTTTACGAAAACTGCTGAGCGGCGTTCCTGTAAAAACTTTCTCGCCCAATCGGTCCGTTCCGGCGTCTAAGCTATAGGAAATTGGGAAATATTACTGCACTAAATGTGATATTCGAGGTAATAAATAATGAAACAGGCTTTTTCTTTTGTTAATAAATTTGCGGCTTTTACGTTGATCTTTGGTATATGTGCCCCGCTGTTTGCATTCAAAAGCGATACAAAGAGCGAGAAAAGATCATTGACGGAAGATCAAAAGATCCTTCATGTACTCAACCGCCTCGGTTTCGGCGCCCGTCCGGGCGATGTAGAAAAGGTGAGATCGATAGGAATACAGAAGTATATCGACCAACAGCTTAACGGCGTTTCGATCTCGGACCCGGTGTCGGAGAGCAAGGTCAAGGACATTGAAATCTTTAATATGACGACCGCCGAGGTTTTTGCCAAATATCCGAATCCGGGAGCATTGCTTCGTCAGTTGGAAGGCGGGAAACGTAATAAACAGGCAATAGCACAGAAAGATACTGGAAAAATGGCCGATCAGGCGGAATCCCCCGATACGAAAAAGGATGAACAGCGCGAGAGGCGCGAAAAATTGCAGGGGCTTTATCGCGAATACGATTTGAAACCGGCTGCCCAGCTTGTTCCGCAGATCGCGGCGAACCGTGTCCTGCGCGCGGTTTATTCCGAACGCCAATTGCAGGAGGTGATGGTCGATTTCTGGCAGAATCATTTCAATGTTTTTTCCGGAAAGAATGCGGTCCGCTGGTATATTCCGAGCTATGAACGGGACGTTTTGCGAAAGAACGCGCTCGGGACCTTTAAGGATCTGGTCGTCGGCACGGCTCAGCATCCGGCGATGCTGTTTTTTCTCGATAATTTCGAATCCGTTTCGCCAAATGCTCAGGCTAATGTTCGCGGAAATAACAACCGGCTGCAAAAACAGCTTCAAAACGGAGATCTCCCGCCGCGTGCGCGTGAACGCATGAAACAGCGTCAGGGCCTGACCGATGCCGAGCTTGACCAGCGGATCAAGCAAATGAGCAACAAGCAGGCACAGCAGAAACGGCAACGCGGCATCAATGAAAATTACGCCCGCGAATTGATGGAACTTCACACTCTCGGCGTTGACGGCGGTTACAGCCAAAAAGACATCGTCGAAGTCGCCAAAGCTTTTACCGGCTGGACGATCGCAGATGCGAGAGGCTACAGAAGGTCTGCGGCTGGAATGATCCAGGGGAACGAAGATCAACGCCTTGAACGGCTGCAGCGTCAACAGGGAGTTCCCGATGATACTGAAAGCGGAGAGTTCTACTTCAATGAGCGCTGGCATGACAAGGATGCGAAAACGGTCCTCGGCCAAAAGGTTGACGAAGGCGGTATAAAAGATGGACTTAAAGTCATCGATATACTCGTCAAACAGCCCGCGACGGCGAAATTTATCGCCCGCAAACTCGCCGTCAAATTTGTCAGCGACAATCCGAGCGAAGCATTGGTCGGACGCGTCGCAGATGCTTTCAGCAGATCGAACGGCGACATCAAAACGACCTTGAAGGCAATATTTACCGATAGGGAATTCTTCGCTCCCGAAAATTACCGTGCGAAGATAAAAACGCCTTTCGAACTTGCGATCAGCTCGATCCGCACGCTCGGAGCTGAAACCAATGCCAGCCCTGGATTGCTCGCGATGCTCAATAAACTAGGAGAAGTTCCATACGGCTACCAGGCCCCGACCGGTTATCCGGACACCGCTGAAGATTGGGTGAACACCGGTGCTCTGCTCGAAAGGTTGAATTTTGCAGTGGCGATTGCCAGCAACCGGATCCCTGGAACACGGGTCAATTTGAAGAGCTACGATGGCGAGAGCAAAACTAAACTGCTGGATCACGCGATCATGAAGATCCTCGACGGTGATATCTCAGCCGGCACTAAAGCTACGCTGCTGAAACAGATAGAACAGCCTCTCCCAGATGTAAAAGTCGGGGATGAGATCAATGACACGCAGGACGAGGCTCCTGGTATGGCTCAACAGGGAAAACCGGGCCGGGGAATGAACCGTCAGGCGAGATTACTACAGCCGAGCGGAGATCCGGATGTGTTCAAGGTGGTCAGCCTTGTGCTTGGAACGCCGGAATTTCAAAGACAATAGCGGAAACCAAGATCTTACAGAGCCTAGCTTGTCTTTATCGACGATCTAGGTTCTGTCGACATGACCAAATTTTCGTACGAGCTAAATTACACTTTACGTAAATAGAAACACGCCATGTCGCCCTTGCCGCGAGCATTTAGCTTTTCGGCCTCATCCTGCCATTCATCCATTTGTCCGGCTGCGAAAAGTTTCGATCCCGGGTTGTTCCATAACGACTCCGGGTCACTCAATGGAATGTTCCGCACATATTGCTCGCTGCCCCAGAATTGGAAGGCATTGGAGTCGTAGGTAACATTCTCAACCTTTAGATTCGCCTGATCGGCTAGATATCGAAAGCTTTTTTCAGTGAATAGAAATAAATGCCGCGGCGCATCGAGCTGTACCCAGTTCACGCCATATTTTTCCCACGCGTAGTTTATTAACGGAATTCGAATAAGTAGAAAACTATCCTTTTCCATCAATCGATGAATTTGCCGCAGAGATTCGATAGGATCTGGAAAATGCTCGAACGAATGGTGAAGCATTATCAGATCGAACGAGGTTTCGATCTCATCAAGACGGCGTTTGTATATTCTAACGCCGCTTGGATAAAAAATATCTTCTTCGATAAAAGCATCGGCACCGGTCAGATTCCTGAACCCATAATAATGCAGCGTTTGAAGCAGGTTTCCGACCCCGCACCCGAGATCCAGGATGCGTGAATCGAGATCGATCCCGAGCGGGTAATTTCGCAGATAAGATGGGTACAGTTCCACCAGCGTGGGACGTTTTCCCGCTACAAACTTTCCGAGAACGCCCTTTCCGCTGACTAAATATCTGCCCGCGATCCGGGCGCCAATTCGCCGCCGAAGCGTTGCCGCAACCGGGACATTAGAATCGAACGATAAATAATTCGCGGGATAATACGGTGCCAAATCGGGAACGTCCGCAATTTGGACCGTACCGCATTCGCCGCACTCAAGATAATTGAACTTATCGCGCGTCCCGAACATCATTTCGCGAGCCGGGTGGATCCGGTTGTTAGCGGTATTTTTGCAAATTCGGCAGACAAGCATAGGGAGCGGCAAGCTAGACCTTTCGTCCCAACGCGAAGATTTTGATCAGGGCGACGCCGGCAATAAATCCGCCTATGTGAGCGGCATACGCCACGCCGCCCGTTCCCGCCGGTGTCAAATAACCGACTATCAACTGATAGCCGATCCAAATACCGATTGCGACGAATGCGGGCACGGTCGTGAGAAAACTAAATATAAGCGCCCGCACCTCTCGTTTGGGGAATAGCAATACGTAACCGCCGAGCACGCCGGAAATCGCTCCGGATGCACCGAGCATCGGAATGATCGAATCGGTATCCATTACGATCTGAGCAAGCGCTGCTGCGATCCCGCAGACGATATAAAACGCCGCGAACCTTACATGCCCCAGCAGATTTTCTAAATTATCGCCGAACACCCACAAAAACAGCATATTTCCGAAAATATGGGCTATGCTGCCGTGCATGAACATCGAGCTGAGGAA
>JACMMN010000442.1 GCA_014379075.1 Pyrinomonadaceae bacterium
CAGTCTTATATCTTGCTACCGGCGGATCTTTATCAAGCGTATAAGTATATGAAATTGCTTATCGCAAACGGCCATCTAATCGACCCGGCCGCACCTGAAAATACGGGGATGAATGTCCTCATCGAAGACGGACGTGTTACCGCCTGGCTGAAACATGGCGAAGCCGGGCCGGAGGACGCCGAGGTTTTTGACGCGAATGGACTGCTTGTCGCTCCGGGATTTATCGATATGCATGTGCATCTTCGCGAGCCGGGGCAGGAGCATAAGGAAACTATCGCCAGCGGCTGCGCGGCGGCGATAGTGGGCGGGTGGACGAGCGTTTGCCCGATGCCGAATACGCAGCCGATCAATGATAATGCGGCGATAACGCGTTATATGATCGAACAGGCCGAGCGTGCCGGACTTGCGAATGTATTCCCTATCGGCGCGATCACAAAATCTTCGGATGGCTCGGAGCTTGCCGAAATGGGCGAGATGAAGGCCGCCGGTGCAGTCGCCGTGTCGGACGACGGGCGGCCGGTGCCGAATGCCGGAATGATGCGGCGGGCGATGGAATACGCGAAGGATTTCGACCTGCCGGTGATCGACCATTGCGAGGACAAATCGCTTTCCTCCGGCGGCGTCATGCATGAAGGCCGTATATCGCTGCTGCTCGGCCTAAAGGGAATGCCCGCGCTTGCCGAGGACCTCGACGCCGTCCGCGACATTCTCATCGCCAAGGAAACCGGAGCCCATATCCACATCGCCCACGTCTCTACAAAAGGAGCCATCGAAGCCATCCGCCGCGCCAAAAACGAAGGCATAAACGTCACCTGCGAAGTCACGCCGCACCATTTCACGCTGACAGACAGGGCAGTCGAAGGTTACGACACCAACACCAAAATGTCGCCGCCGCTGCGAAGCGAAGACCACCTGGAAGCAATTCTCGAAGGTTTGAGAGATGGCACGATAGACGCGATCGCCACCGATCACGCTCCGCATCATTCGGACGAAAAGTCGCTCGAATACGACCGCGCTCCGTTCGGCATCACCGGCCTCGAAACCGCCGTCGGCCTTGCCTTCAATGAGCTTGTCAATAAAGGCATCATCGGCCTCGAACGCCTCGTCGAACTTTGCTCAACGAATCCGGCAAAGATCTTCAGGCTTAAAGATCGCGGCACTCTGAAGCCCGGGTCGATCGCCGATATTACGATCATCGACCCGGACCTGACGTGGACCTACCGCAACGCCGATTCACGCTCGAAATCGAAAAACTCGCCTTTTGAGGGGCGGGAATTCCACGGGGCCGCCGTAGCGACGATCGTCGGCGGAAAATTTGTTTTCAAAAGAAGTTCCTGAGCGGCCGTCCGCTCGAGAACTCCCCCCGAAAGCTATCTCTATTTGTTTTCAAATGGAGCGACAAAATGGTCCCCGTAACCATGACGATGGGCAGCCCTCATGTAGTTACGATATCCCCAGTCGGCAACCTTTATCCCCAGCGTTCGCGATGCTTCATCGGCAAACCGGAAGTGGATTCCAAGGTAGATGCGTGCGTCGACAACCTCCTCGGCCGCATCGGAAAATCGCCTAAATTCGCGCGTGTCCTCATTTGTCGGGCCTACATTGGTCGTCGTAACGGAAAAATCCATGCGGTCTCTTCTAAAAAAGTTCTTAAGCGTGCTCATGGTGGCACTCGTGATCCCATTTGCTCCGGATGAGTGGTCCGGGTATGGCGGGCTCGCGATCAGCGACGTCCACGCCGGGTCGCCTGCCGTTCGGTGATTACCATCAAGGTCCCCATTTTGGATAGCAGTGACCGGCCGCCAAAAAACGTAGTGGGCCTTATCATTCCAAACCGTTATGATCGCATCGGCCTGAGCCATGGAAGTCAAGGCAAACAGGCGGGAACTGTCGGCAATATTGTCGACATGTTCGTCGGACATATCTCTGACCAATTTATTCAGCATCACGCCGAAATTGCCCGCCCAAAAATGGGCCTGGTCGGTTTGTTCCGGCGAGCGTTCGCTGTTGTTCAATGCTCCCATGGATTTAACTTCATTATAGTCCCTTGCGTACTGCCGGCTGTTCAGCTCGGGCGGAGGCTGAGAACGAAACTGTGAAGGCCGCGTCAGTGTAAAGGGTGTGACAGCTCCAAGCCACGGTCCCGGGCTCATCGGGGAATTCGCCGGGGCTGTCGGGCGCCAAACACCAATTCCCGTTCCGCCGATGAAGGGCGGCGGAACGGGGTTCGGGAAACTTCCATCGCAGGACCGGACAGCTATGATCCCGGCGGCGGCAAGGGCTCCAACCGCTATTCCCGGATCGTCGGCAGGTATGCCCTGGGCAAGCAGATAATTTTGGAAGCTTACGCCAATGGCTGCGGACTGGGCTGGAAACCGGCTAACAAGGACATCGTGTGCCGCCTTTGCGGCAGCCGCCACAGAAGACCCGGAGGCTCCCGGTATGTCCACATAATAAGGTTCATACTTTCCTTCAATAGCTTGAATCGCATCGTAAACAGCGCCGTGTACCATCGCAACGTCGATAACGCCGGAGGGCCCGGGACGAGCCCCCGTAATGGTTGCCTGCACGGCGATCGCATTCCAGTCCGTGACGACATCAGCCCTCACCGAAGACGACAGACCGGCTAAGCTGATAAACACTGCCAGAAACATTGTAAAAGCAGTTTGAAATTTCGTTATTTTGATCTTCATGGATTTTCTCCTGTAATTCCTAAAATTATTGACGATTGTTTGGTCCGAATTTTCATCCGTTTAAATACACCGTTATTGAGAACAAAACTATTGTTTCGATCAACACACGGTGATAGAATGCGTGGCGAATATATGTAATTTGATATTCGGCATCGGCGCTTTTTGGGTACGCCGATAATGCTATTTGAGGACCGGCATTCTGTCATTCGGTTTTCCTGAAACTTTTCTTCCGTTTTTCTTCCGCCTTCCCTTGAAAACGCTATGCTGCAGGAAGATAAGGAGTTATATGAATTCGGGCCTTTCCGCCTTGACGTGACGGAGCATACCTTCTCGCGCTCTGACGGAGCGAAGAATGGTGCGCTTCCCGAAAAGGCCTTCCAGACACTATGCGTTCTGGTGAGAAACAGTGGGCGGCTCCTGACCAAGAAAGCATTGATGAATCACGTCTGGCCCGATTCCTTTGTCGAGGAAAACAATCTCGATAAATGTATCCACGCCATCCGGCAGGTATTAGGGGAAAAGCCCGGCGAGCAGACTTTTATCGAAACTGTCAGAAAGCACGGCTACCGCTTTGTTGCCGACGTGAGTCGGGTAGAGACAGTAGCTGAGATCCATGAGAAAAATTCCGAAACTTCTGAAGCCCGGCCAAACGCTCCGGAGAAGGGCTCGGCAGCTTCGGAGGTGTCAGCCGAAATTGCATATCCACCGACATATAACACAGGTAAAAAAACGCCTTCCAACCCCGGCCTTCGCATTTTGGCGTCTGCTTTCGCGGCACTGCTCCTCGGCTCGGCTATTGTCGGTTACTATTTATATTTTTCAGGGAGAACGGCCGATGACGGCAGGAGATCGATCGCTGTCCTGCCGATCAAACCGGTGAACACGGCGATCCGCGACGAGATCTACGAGATCGGTATTGCCGACGCTTTGATCCACAAACTCAGTTCAGTGAAAGGATTTACCGTACGGCCGCTGAGCGCAACCCGAAAATATGCCGATATCGATCAGGATCCGATTGCGGCGGGAAATGAGCAGCAGGTTGATTACGTACTCGCCTCAAATTATCAGTTGGCCGCCGGGAAGATTCGCGTCATTTCACAACTCTTCAACGTTGCCACCCGGCAGATCGAAGAAACCTACAAAAGCGAAAGTAACGCCACCGACATTTTTGCGATGCAGGACGCGATCGTCGTTGACATCGGCGATGCTTTGCTCGCCCGATTTCCGGCGACAACGGGTAGTCCTACCGCGCGCGGCACAAGGAACGAAGAAGCTTATCGGCTTTACCTCCAAGGAATGTACCTATATGACAAAAGAAGTCTGTCGAATGCCAAAAAGGCGGTTGAACTATTGGAGCAAGCGGTCCAGATGGACTCGCAATACGCATTGGCTTGGGCGGGCAAGGCTCACGCCCACCGTGCTGTAGTCAATCACTCTCACTATTTTGACGATGGGGAGCGCGAAACAACAGTCCACGAACAATATCAAAGATCTATCGAATCAATTAATAAGGCCTTGGCATTGGACGAAAATCTGGCTGAAGCTTACAGTGCGTTGTGTGAAAACAGAATGTATTATGAATATGATTTCGCAGGTGCGGAACTAGCTTGCAAACGAGCCGTCGAATTAAACCCTGATTCTTCCCTCGCACATCAAATTTATGCTCGATACCTGAATACTCGCGGGCGGCACGATGAAGCAATTGCCG
>JACMMN010000443.1 GCA_014379075.1 Pyrinomonadaceae bacterium
AGCCGAACTCAAAGGGATTTTCGCGCTTTCGATCATTTCGGTGGACGAACCCGACACGAACATAGCCGTTCGCGAAGGCCCGCCGGTCGTCATCGGTTTAGGCGACGGCGAATTTTTCGTTGCATCTGATATTCCGCCTATATTGGCTCATACCCGTGATGTGTTTTTTCTCGGTGATCGCGAGATCGCGGTTTTGACGAAGGATTCGGTGCGTGTAACCGATTTTGACGGAAATATCGTCGAACCGAAGCAGCAGCGAATAACCTGGGATCCGATCATGGCCGAGAAAGGCGGCTTTAAGCATTTCATGCTAAAGGAGATATATGAGCAGCCCAGGGCCGTCCGCGATACTTCACAGGGGCGCGTTTCGCTTGACACGGGTAAAGTTTATCTCGATCAGATGGATATTTCGGAGGACGATTTCCAAGCTGTCACCTCTGTTAAGATCGCCGCCTGCGGAACAAGCTGGCACGCTGGCCTGGCCGGTAAATACATGCTCGAACAGCTTGCCCGTGTCCCTGTTGAGGTCGATTACGCATCCGAATTTCGTTACCGCGACCCTGTATTGAATGAAACCGATTTGCTGATAGTTATTTCTCAGTCGGGTGAAACCGCCGATACAATTGCGGCGATGCGCCAGGCCAAACTGTCAGGCTGTAAGGTTTTAGCTATTTGCAACGTGCAGGGATCGATGATCCACCGAGAGGCGGACGGCACGATCCTGACACATGCCGGGCCGGAGATCGGCGTGGCTTCGACCAAGGCATTTACGTCGCAGATGATCGCGCTTTATCTTTTTGCAATGTACTTGGGAGAGATTCGAGGAAAGATCGATGAAACACAGGCGAAAAAACTTGTACAGGATCTGGCCGAGTTGCCGTTAAAGATCGAACAGCTTCTAAATGACGCCGATTCGATCGAAGAGTTGTCGAAAGAGTTTTTCCGCGTACAGGATTTTCTATATCTAGGCCGGGGCATAAATTTTCCGGTCGCTCTCGAAGGTGCTCTAAAACTCAAAGAGATCAGCTATATTCATGCCGAAGGCTACCCGGCCGGTGAGATGAAACACGGGCCGAACGCTTTGATCGACGAAAAGCTGCCGGTCGTTGTAGTCAATACACGTGAAACAGGCAATTCGGCAAGCGAGCTGCGATACGAAAAAACGCATTCGAATATTGTCGAGGTAAAATCGCGTGACGGGATCATAGTTTCCATTTTGACCGAGGGCGACTCGATGAGTTCGAAAGTTTCAAATCATGTAATCGAGATTCCTGAAACCTCCGATCTGCTGGGGCCAATCCTCTCAATTGTACCGCTGCAGCTTCTGTCATACCACATTGCCGTCCGCCGCGGCTGCGATGTCGATCAGCCGAGAAATCTGGCAAAATCGGTGACGGTGGAATAAATTCGACAAGTTTTAGTTTGTCGCCAGGACGGATCCGGAATTGAAAAGGACAATGAAACGAACCAATAGGCACAAACCTATACCGAAGAACTTTATTTTTGCTTTAATTAGCTGCGTTTTAGTTTCGGCTTTATTCGGATCAACACCGGGGCAAAATGCATCTACCAAAGAAATATCAGTTCAAGTTTCATCGACGAACTTGCCCGAATTAATTGATGATTTTTTCGCGAAGGATTTCGTATTGTCCGTTAATGGAAAGAATCAAAGAATAATTTCAGCAGATCGCGAAACCAGACCGCTTTCTATCGTCGTAGTTGTAGTAACCAGCCCGTCTAATCGTTGTTTTGATGATCTTGGTTATTTTCTCCACGACATGGGGCTTGCCTTTTGGAAGGTTTTGGGTAAAGACGACGATGTCGCCGTGGTTTTGACGGATAGCCAGGGGACGGTTGAAAGACCTTTTTTGAAGGAGCGGCATACACTGCCTGATGATCTTGCCAGATCACAAAAAAATTCCCGCGCTAATTTTTCAAAAGGAACCGTTGACGAATGGGCAACTGAAACGTCGGATGCCGGGCCCGTGTTTCCAATTCCCGCCTTGCGGTCTGCATCAAGACTGCTGGCCGAACGTCCCGAAAATAATGATCGCCTAATACTATTTGTAAATCAGCTTGAGAACACGAATGTTGGACAGGCGAGCGAGTCGAGACAACTTCTGAACGAACTTATCGACCGTAATATTGCCGTAAGCTGGCTCGGATCTAATTCGAAGGAGCGTGATTTCAGACTTGAAAAGGTTCCATACGGAAAACGGGAATATTTTTTGGGACTGACTTCAATAACCGGCGGGCATTTTCAAGTATGCCGCCAAAAATCGGATATGTTCAGTGTCTTGTTCGGGTCAGATGACAAATCCGGGCAAACGCCGGAAGCAGAATTAAAAATGCTTCTCGACCGAACGAGGGCACGATACCGTTTAAAATATCAACCTACCGAACAATCAAAAAATCAGTTGCCCGCGACAGTTGGATTGTCCAAAGAAGCGGCCAATAGGAACGTGCATTTAGATTATCCGAAAGCTGTAAATTACGAGTGACACCGAAAATTTCTGATAGACTTCAGTTTGTTGGACAAGTTTTATGAAAGTAATTGTGGTGCGCGAATTCGGCGAACCCGAAGTAATGAAATTAGAGGACGTTCCGACACCGGAACCGGAAGCCGAGCAAGTGTTGGTTAGGCTACTGGCCGCCGGTGTGAATCCTGTCGATACTTACTTACGCACCGGGATTCACGCTCATGCTCCGAAATTGCCTTATACGCCGGGAAAAGATGGAGCTGGGATCGTTGAATCAATTGGTAAAAATGTTACGAAATATAAAATCGGCGATAGAGTTTACACCGCCGATTCGTTGACTGGAACTTATGCCGAGCTTTCGCTTTGCGAGGAAAATCAGCTTGGGCGTTTGCCGGATAACGTAAGTTTTGAGCAGGGAGCCGGTGTGTGGACGCCATATGCGACCAGCTATCGAGGTCTATTTCAAAAAGCAAAAGCCGTCAAAGGCGAAACGCTGTTAGTTCACGGAGCTTCAGGCGGAGTCGGGATTGCGGCCGTGCAATGGGCGAAGGACGCGGGATTGACGGTCGTCGGTACTGCAAGTTCCGACGAAGGCAGAAAGCTCGTATCGGAACAGGGAGCCGATCATGTGTTCGATCATTCCGCCGACGGCTATTTTGAAGAAATAAAGGCAGTTACGGACGGCAAGGGCGTTGACATCATCCTTGAAATGCTGGCAAATGTAAATTTGCAAAGGGATTTCGAGGTGCTGGCGATGTTCGGCCGAATCACGGTGATCGGAAATCGCGGAAGCCTGGAATTCAATCCCCGATCCGCAATGACAAAGGACGCGACGATCTACGGCATGTCGTTATTCAACGCTCCACAGCCGCAGCGAAATGAGGTTCACAGGGCGATATTCGAAGGCTTGAGCGACGGTTTTTTAAACCCTGTCGTCGGCAAGATCTTTCCGCTTGCCGAAGCGCCGCGGGCACATCACGCCGTTATCGAAAGCAAAGCGCTCGGTAAGATCGTCCTGACGTCGCGAGATTGAATTAAATGCGTAGCCGGCCGGACCACATATTCCGGCTTCTCACGTAGGAAAGCTACTCCAATGCGTAAAAATCGAGATCGACGATACTGTCATTTAAAGTGACGACCAACGCCGGCTGGGCGAACGAATAGCGCTTTGTTAGAACCGTCACGATATATGTTTCGCCAACGGGAACATCGGGAAATGTATAATAACCAAAGGGGTTGGTCAGCACGTCTATATTTTCCATCAAGCTTCCACCTGACAGCGTAACCCGTGTTTTGCCGATCCCGCGGCCGCTCGAGGTTACGACCCGCCCGCTAAGCGATGCACCGGCGGCGCTTGCCCCGACAAAAGTCAGCGTTGCAGCAGAAACCGATCCCGTAATGATTGCCTCACAGTCTCGAAACCGCAGTGTCCAGGTTCCGTTCGGAGCGGCAACGCCGGTAAATGCGTTGTTGAGCAATGTAAAAGCAGATCCGGGATTTACGGGTGTAAATGGGCCGGACGCCTGAGTTCGATAGCTTCCGGAGGGAATAACAAATGCATTCCCTCCACCGGCCGCCGCCGCCCACATTCCACCGGCAGCTGCGTCAGAGAATGCATAGGTACCGGTTAAGTCGGAGTTTTCCGCATTAACGACGGTTGGGGTTGCCCCGACCCGCGACATTAAGGTAAAAGTCGTAGAATCCGGAGCGATCAGCACGACATCGACATCACCTGCCCAAGTATGATTGATCGTAAAACCTGCTGAGACACTGGCGACCGGGGACGCTACGCCGCTTACTGAAAAGGTGACGTTGCGAGGAGCTGCCGTGGTACAGTTTATCGGATTGGGGCCGTCGGGGATCGCCCCGGTGTTCGTTCCGGGAAATGTTTGAGCCGGAGCTGAGCTATTACAGGAGATAATCACAAGGAAGGCGATTGACAACGCGGCGGCGACATTAGTCAAAGAGTACAAGCGCAGCTTCAAACGCGCGCTTTGAAAATAGAACATAGAGTCCTCCAGATTTAAGTTTGGCGTGGATTAATCTTAACCTTCGGGAGTGTTAGGAAAAACGGGAGGATTTGGTCGCGGTGGGATTACTCTAACAATACATTCGCGGATTATGGAAAGTCAATAACTTTTTTCCATCGATATGGCGAGGTCGTAGGGTCGATGAATATATGAAAGGTGCCGAACTATACATTCAAATTATTATGGAGGATGATCGCGGCCGCATTGTCTCGGAGACGCCCACGATCTATACAGACGACCATATTGTCCGCGTTTATGAATTTGAAGATGGAGCCGTTGTCAACTACGAATGGCAGTCCCCACAGGACGGTCGCGGTTCCATGACTCAACGTTTCAACCATAGATTTGTACTCGTAAAAGTCCCCGATCCCAATCCTGCTTGTCTCAAGACAGGCACCCTCAAACTTATTCATTATCTGCAGTGATCGACCTCCAGAAAAGAACGGGTTGCAACCTGGTCGCTACGGCTTCAAAAATATCGATCCCGACCATCGTCTTAATCTTAATATGGACTAAACATTAAACTATCGACATCGAATCGAACTCTTCAAGCACGTCAAAAACCTGCAAAGCGTACTTCACGTTATTAAACGGTGCTGAAACCTGAACGCCGGCGATCACGTCGCGAACCTC
>JACMMN010000444.1 GCA_014379075.1 Pyrinomonadaceae bacterium
AACGCAGTAATTTCTCTTTTCATCGATGCCTTTTATTTCCCAATCGATCTCCGGAAAAGCTTTGAAAACGTCGCGAAGGATATCTTCGACCTTCTTATTTTGATAGATCCGGCTCTGCGCCGATTGAGTAAGCACCCAAACCTTGGGAACGATCACCGCGTGATATGTCGAATAACGTCCATCCCGGCTGCCGGCCGTAAACCGGGCGCAAATGCCGTTAAAATACCGTTCCGCGTAATCCTTTTGCTTGATCGAAACGACCATCGGTTTCCCGATTACGTCGTGCGGGTCCACCTTTGTTGCAGTATAGCCTTCACTATCATCGTCGTGAATAATTTCCAATTCCACTCTGAAAAGCTGCGAAAGGCCTTCAGTGCAGCGTAGGCGGTCCACGAGTAAAAAGTCATATTGAAGCGGCGTGAATAATTTAAGTAATCTGCCGTCTTGAGTTGTTGCCATATCGTTTCAATCGATCTCTAAGAAATCTCACCTAGATTTAGACGGCGACACGTCCGGTTTTTGCGGGTAACGCCGCCGTCCCGAAGGCTGTCGGGTGAGCATCCTGCTCACCCTGCGACGGCTGGAAGCCACCGGTATAGCCCCCAAGATGGCGGCGTTACGACATTTCTAAGTGATGTCGTAGGCAAATTTGCCGCCTTCACCTACGGAAACATGGACGTTTTTGAGCCCTTCGCCGCTCGCCATTCTCGACAGCACCTCGCCGCTCATCTCCGGCAGCAGTGTTCCCGTTAAAATGTTATAAACATTCCGGGCTCCGCTGTCGACGTCCGTGCAGCGTTCGGCGACGGTGCTTATCACCGAATCGTCATAAGAGAACTGCGCACCGTGATTATCCGAGATACGGTTCTTGATCTTCCCAAGCTGCAGCCTGATGATAAGCCGCAAAATGTCGTCGGTTATCGGATAATACGGAATAGTCACCATGCGTCCGAGTAAAGCCGGTTTGAATGCCTTTACCAGTTCCGGCTTGACCGCTTCGACTAGTCCGTCCGGGTCGGGTTTCGTGTCCGGATCGGCGCAGAGTTTCATTATCGTGTCAGTACCGACGTTCGATGTCAGGAGAATAATGCAATTCTTGAAATCGATCTCGCGGCCCTCGCCGTCTTCCAGAACACCTTTATCGAAAACCTGGAAGAACAGCTCCATCACATCGGGGTGCGCCTTTTCGACCTCGTCGAGCAGCACGACCGAATACGGTTTACGCCTAACTGCTTCCGTCAAAACGCCGCCTTCGCCATAACCGACGTATCCCGGAGGCGATCCCTTGAGGCTCGAAACGGTGTGTGCTTCCTGGTATTCGCTCATGTTGATCGAGATCAAATTACGCTCGCCACCGTAAAGCGATTCGGCGAGAGCAAGCGCCGTTTCCGTTTTACCGACACCGGATGTTCCTACCAGCAGGAATACGCCGATCGGCCTTTTTGGGTCGGTCAGCCCGGCACGCGAAGTTCTGATCCTCTGCGAAATTGCCTCTAGGGCGTGATCCTGTCCAAGCACGCGTTCGCCCAGCGTTTGATGTAGCGTCAGCACGGCATTGATCTCATCCGCAACCATCTTGCCGATCGGAATACCCGTCCAGCCCGAGATCACTTCCGCCACCGTTTGGCCATTCACGACGGGCTGCATCAGGCCGTTTTCGCCTTGAATGCCTTTTAATTCATCGTTCAAACGCCTGAGTTCGGATTTGAGAAATTCGTTATCGGCCGGCTTGGAGGTTTCCGGTGCGGGAGCCGCCGCCGTTGCCGAAGAATCGGATCCGGTCGCAGTTTCCGATGCTGACCCACCCGCTGCAGGAGATGGTACTGATCCGTCCGGCGTTGAAACCGATTCTTCCGCAGTACCTTCGGGCTGACCGCTGACGGCCGATTGCTGACCACCATTCCCATTTCCCTGCGCTTCCGCAAGTTTCGCATCCAGTCGTGAGAGTTCAAGCTTATGCCGAATATCCCGGATCTTGGTGGTCAAATCTTTTTCCTTCGTCCATTGTTCAGTCAAGGTGGCCAAAATCTCTTCGGTCGAAGTCCGTTTTCCTTTCAAGTCGTCGAGACGGTCGTCGTGCCCGGCTCCGGTGACCTGTTCGCGTTCGAGCGAATCGATCTCGGAGGTCAAATTCTGTATTCGCCGCGTTGCGTCTTCAAGGGCGGCGGGTGTTGCACCCTGTCCGATAGCAACTTTTGCACAGGCCGTGTCGAGCACGGAAACCGATTTGTCTGGCAGTTGGCGCCCGGTGATGTAGCGGCTCGAAAGCTTTACGCATTCGACGATCGCTTCGTCCAGGATGCGGACGTTGTGATGTTCCTCCATCTTGTCGGCGATACCGCGCATCATCGCTACAGCCTTTTCCTCGTCGGGTTCTTCGACCTTGACGACCTGAAAACGCCTAGCCAGAGCCGCGTCCTTTTCAAAATATTTTTTGTATTCGGCCCATGTCGTGGCAGCGATCGTGCGGAGTTCGCCGCGTGCCAAAGCTGGCTTTAATAAATTGGCGGCGTCGTTTTGCCCGGCCGCTCCGCCTGCCCCGATCATGGTGTGGGCCTCGTCTATAAACATTATTATCGGCTGCGGTGAAGATTTTACTTCCTCGATCACCGATTTCAGACGGTTTTCGAATTCGCCCTTGATGCCCGCACCGGCCTGCAAAAGGCCGAGATCGAGTGAGCGGACAGAGACATTCTTTAGCGGATCGGGCACGTCGCCCTCGGCGATCCGCAGGGCAAATCCTTCGACCACCGCCGTTTTACCGACACCGGCTTCGCCCGTCAGAATAGGATTGTTCTGCCGCCGCCGCGTCAAAATATCGACGATCTGGCGAATCTCGAAATCGCGTCCGAGCACCGGATCGATCTTTCCGGCCCGTGCCTTTGCCGTCAGGTCCTCAGTGTATTGATCGAGTGATTTTGTTTTCCCCGGAATACCAGACGCGACAGGGTCGCCGCCCGAAACTCCCGGAGCTTCTCCGAGTGCGACGGCATCGCGTGCCTCGGCGGAATCTCCGGTTATATCCGCCAGATTTGTTTGCAGGGTTTCGGGTGAGATATGGTTGAATTCTCTAGATATCTCGCGGGCCATCCGCGCGTTGCCTTCATTGGCGAGCAGTGCAAGGACCAGATGCCCGGAACGCACGCGGGCGGCGCCGAAATCCACCGAGGCCAGCAACCATGCGTCCTGCATCCATTTCGGTATGCGGTCGCTGAGGCCCGGCGTCCGTGAATTGCCGCTTTTCAGCCGGTCAAGCGCGACGCTGACATCTTTGGTCAAACGGTCTATATTTACCTCGTAATGGGCGCAGATCTTGTGCAGATCGGTGTCGTTCTGTTCCAGCAATTTAGCCAGAATGTGTTCGATCTCGACATCGTAATTCGTCCGCGAAAGACACAGCCCGGCCGCTCCTTCAAGCGCGTTCCTGGAAACATCATTCAATCTGCCGACTAAGGATTTTAAGTTCACGTTCATAGTTTTTCTCCAGATCTATTATTTAAGACTGCGTTAATCAGTGCGTATTCCGTTTTTTAGTTCGGAGTTAATTCCAAATTCCGAATTCCAGATTCCAGAAGTTATCCCGCGAGAAAAGTCATTGCATAGTCCGCCAACTGCTTGGGGAACGACTTGTATTTCTTTTTCAGCCGTTCCAGGCCGTCCACGCCGACCTCGTTTTTGTCGTTGAAGGTGCTGAATACTACTTTCCATACGTTCCCCGTCTTTTGGAGAAAGACATGAGCCTGCCCATAAACAAGCTGGCCGCTCGATGTTTTCTGCTCGACATTCGCGTACGCCCAGCCCGATTGAACCTTCAGGCCGGACGCGACAAAAGTCTCATCGCTGATATCGGGATTTTTCTTCAGGTCGTGATCGCGCATCGCGTTAATTAGAGCCTTTCTTTCCGCGCTCCCGGATTTTGGCTCGTACATTTTTTGCTGACCAAACGCCGGCAAGCAGAAAGCCAATAGAAACAGTGAGGTCAATAGAATCGTTTTCATAGGTTTAAACTGGCCTAATAAGGCATTGGGCCGAAAATACGAACGCCGCCGGCGTTATATTTTATCTTTTTTAATCGCTTATCGATCGACGTCGAATAAACAGAAGGCGTCTGATCAGTATTGCATTCGTAAAAATTCCCGTTCAAAAGAACGGTATCGTGCTTTATAAATCCGTCGTTGTCGCAGAGGCCGACGTAATAAAGCCGTCCGGCCTGGACGTTCTGTTTTATTCCGTCGACATCGAAACAATAGC
>JACMMN010000445.1 GCA_014379075.1 Pyrinomonadaceae bacterium
GTCCGGTGTCATGAGAGTGGAGCCGAAGTCCATACCCCGGGTTTGCCCCTTCAAGTTACAAACATTCGACTTCACGACCACGATCTCTTCACCGAATGTATTGAAGATGTCGTGATGCGCAGCATACAAATCCGCTTTACCGTCAGCACTGAAATCTTCGAAATGGAGATTGAGTATCGCAGACGAGCTGCTCAATCTTCTCGGATAGTATTGCGAAGTGAATCCGCCAGCCGGATTGCTGAGGAGTATTTCGTAATCCTCATCATCTACATTTATTAGATCGCGACGGCCATCACCGTTGAAATCAACCGGTCTAAGTAGGTTACCACTCGTAATCGTCAACGGATAAGTCGCAACCGTAAACGTCGCGTCGCTCTGTCCGGAGAAGACGATGAGATTGTTACTACTGTTTCCATAAATGTCCGTGCGTCCGTCGTTATTGAGATCCCCAAATCCGTAAGGAAAAAAAGTCGGTGTCGACAGCGGGTCACCTAGCACAAATGTTCCGCCGCCCATGTTTCTCAGTACGCGGATGCGGCTCTGAGCGGAGGAATTTCTGTATGCTATATCCGGATCTCCGTCGCCGTCGTAATCGCCGAGTATGCGGATCGAATCATTAATCTCGTTCTCAGCGGTGTGGGCGAGTATCATGACCGGCGATCCAAGCGAGCCGTCCCCGTTCAAAGGCGAGTAGTAAATGGTCTCGTGACCGGTGGCAAGCACTTCTAACGTATAAACCCAGTCGAGGCGTCCGTCGCTGGTGAAATCGGCAAAACCTATGGGCCGCCACACGTTGTTGCTGTCCCCGGGATTGACTATCGTTGCTTGCGGCGCCAGCGTCCCGTTCCCCATGTTGCGGTGAATTTTCTGATTGGAATTGCCCGCACCCTGGGTCAACATATCCACCTTGCCGTCCGAATCAAAGTCCCGGAATTGATAGAAAAAACAGCAGCCGAAATTGTTGGTCGTGGCTGAGCTGTTAAATGTCGTCGTATAGATGATCGGATTATCCCAGTCCCAATATCCCGTCGCGAGCGCCGGATAGATGACAATGTCCGAGGTCGCGGTAGTCGTGTTAAAACGAAAATTCCAAAAGTCGGAGCGCCCGTCGCCGGTCCAGTCGGTGAGGATGAAATTCCCCCCGGTCTGCGTAAAGCGGCGGATCTTGTCCACGGCGCGATAGTCAGATTGGAAATGCGTGCCGCACTGCTGCCCCAACGCCGGAGAGGCGGTCGAGAGAGCGGACACGACGAAAAACACCGGAACAACTAAATAGGCGAGTAACCTTCTGGACATAACGCCTCCTTTGGGATGACGAACGGTTGATTCTACGACGGAAGTTGGGGAACGGACTCGGTAAAAGGTTAATTTACTTGCAATGAATAGCAGGCAATCTTGAATCTGAATATTCTCTGCCAGCTCAATGCGAGATGTCAATCAAGAACGCGGATTGTTCACTATATAACAATGCGCGTTCGCCGTCACAAATTGGTTCCACAATCAAGGGATGAAAGCGTTTTCAGTTGGGATGTCGGTGCTATCACCAAACTGCTGCGCCATGAACCCTGCGGTCGAACGCAAGAGATACCATGTTCCATTTGAGGGACGGTAAACGGCAATGTCAGCTTTTCCGTCGCCATCGTAATCAGCAGCGACTGGCTTGTCTTCGGCAATGCCAAACGGCATAAAGGAAGAGGTCCCGGTGCCGGAGTAGCGTATGTACCAATATCCCGTGGACGGACGATAAACCGCAGCGTCCGTTTTTCCATCGCCATCATAATCAGCCGGGACTGGAATGTCCGTGCTCGATCCCCAAGCGATAGCACGGTGTACCGAGTCGATGCTGCTCATATACCAGAAAGTGCCAGTCCCCGGTCGGAAGATCGCCGGATCAAATTTTAAGTCTCCATCAAAATCTCCAATGATCGGCTTATCACCAGCGGCACCAAAGTGCTTTTGTGACCAGATTCCGGTAGCGCTACTGAGGCGATACCAATTTCGTTCTACAGTTCGGTAAATGACGAAGTCAGTCCTGCCGTCGCCATCTATATCCGACGGTCGAGGGATGTCTCCATCGGCGCCGAAATGGGCGACAGTGAATACGCCTGTAATACTGCTTTGATACCACCAATCACCGGTCGAAGGCCGGAAGATCGCGAAATCCGTTTTTCGGTCACCATCAAAATCACCCGGAGCCGGAATGTCTCCAGGAGCGCCGAAGTAGTGAAAGCTGAACTGCGAATCGGAACTCCGCGACAAGTACCAGTAGTTGTTTGATGGTCTATAGACAGAAACATCCGCTTTGCCGTCGCCGTCATAGTCGAACAACTTTGTTGGAACAGAAGTTCCTCCGAGATAGCGCACCATTGTAAAGTAGTATCTTGTTGGAGAACTTAGTTCTGAATAGCCGCCAACCAAAATTTTGCCATCAGGTTGGATGAGAACCGTCTTTCCAAAATCTTTACCATTAGTCGCGCTTATGTGGATAATTCCGCCGAAGCCGAAAGCTAGATCGAGCGAACCGTTCGCGTTATAGCGAACCAGGGAAAAACTTTGGTTATTACTGATGGTACCAAACCCACCAACATTGGCGACAATTTTTCCGTCCGACTGAATTGCGACAGATAAAGCCTCCTCACCGTCGGGCATTCCGGGAGGCTTGATAAAGGTATTATCCAGTGTGCCATTCGCATTCAACCGCCACGCAACGATTTTGTTTCTATCATGTCCGACCACAATGAATTTCCCATCTGGCAACGCCGCTATCCCATTCAATTTTTGTCGTATGCCAACTTCATTAATAGTTTGTATATATGTCCATTCCACGCCGCCGTTGACGTTGTATTTAATTGCTATCCTCGAACTAAAATCAATCGATCCGTCGGAGTATCCGCAGACAACCATTTTCCCGTCCGGCAGAACGACCAAATCGGTTAGGAAATCGGAGATTCCTATGCTGGGATGAACTATTCTGCCGTTTGTTCCGAAAGTCGTATCGAGCGAGCCGTCTGCGTTGAGTCTGGCTAAAGTAAATCTGGAATCGACTGTCGCACTCGAAAGATAACCTGCAAAAACGATTTTTCCGTCGCTCGCAATTTTAAGCGAAACGAGGTATTCATGGTAAAACCCTGATATAAGAGCATTGAAGTCAATGGTTACTTTACCGTCGCCGTCAAAGGTCGTATCGAGCGAGCCGTCCGAATTAAACCGGGCAATGGCACAATCACTGAACATCACGTTTGCTTCTCGAGATGCACCGCCGACAACAATCTTTCCATCCTGCTGAATATCTACCGAAACCGCGTACTCCCAAGTTTGTCCAAATGTTGCCGAAGTCCATCCATTATTGCCAAAGGTCATATCTAAACTTCCGTCGGCATTATACCGGGCGACAATAAAGCTCGAAACCGTGAAGTTGGGACCTATTCTGGTCCCAACCATGACAATTTTCCCGTCCGGTTGGAGCGCCATCTTAGAGCCACGGAGCATTTCCGAACCATCTGGACTGGAAACCACCTTGCCGCCGTTGCCGAAAGTAGGATCAAGGTCTGATGGGGCGGCTATGACCGTCAAACTCATGCCGATGAGACATAGCATCAAACCCGGCAAATACTTATTCCAGAGTAATGCTTCGCCGAGCGCCTCTAGAGCATTCGTGATACTTCGCATGTGAATTCTCCTATTAGATAGCGTAGAAAGTGTTGTCGGGTTGATTGTTTATGAAACCGGAAATATTGTCGGAAGAATAACTTCAGTATAATACCACACAACTCTAAAGGAGAGATTTAAATCGAAGCCTGCGAGAGATGGCTCAAGTGGGATGCGAAGTATCGCTTCGCTATGGCTTCCCTCACATCTGAATAATGAAAGGAGCAACGCGGGTTCGTAAAATGTTTCCGACCGATTTGTGAAAATCGCCTGTCCGTAGCGCTCAACAGACAGGCGAATTCAGGAAATCGAGAAAACGGAACTTGTTATTTTATTTTCTTAGCGTTAGCAGTTCGCGAGCCTTGCGATAACAGCAACCCGACGACCTTTCCGGCAGCATCTTTCTCAAATGAGATATTCGCCTTGACATCGGGAATAGTAAACTGTGTATCTGAAACAGGCTCGACTGCAAGTTTGGGTTGTCCCGTTAGCTGCCCGAATAATTTATCGCCGTCTTTGGTAATTGTCAGAACAAGATTCGGGGTGACTTGATATTCGCCGATGTACGCATCGAAGCCGGAAGTATCAACCTTTGTTTCTTTACCTTCAAGACGTTGTACGATCAGCAAAGCGTTCGCATTCTTCGGATCAAGCTCGACCGCTTTTTTGTAATTCGCGAGCGCCAAATCTTTTTGCCCGTCTGCGAGATACGTTTCGCCTAGAGAGTCATAAGGATTTGCCGAGCTTGGAAACATTTCAACGTTAAGCTTGAAAATCTCAATCGCGTCTTTCGTGCGTTTCATGTTCAAAAGCTGATAACCGAGTGTGTTGAGTTCACCTTCCGAGAAATCAAACGCCGGAGAATTTTCCGCTTTCAGCTTCCGATATTCGGCGACGGCTGATGCCACATTTTTTTCAACCGCTATCTTGTAAAGCGTTTCGGCAATGGATTTTTTCGGCGGCTCAACCGGCTGTCCGTTAAGGATACTGATGATTGAATTCGTGATGCGTCCGTGATAACGCCCTAAACCAACATTGTCGAGTAGAATTATCGTCTGCTGTTTATCAACCAATCTTGTCAGAAGCGAATTAAAGCCGTTGATGCCGCCGCCATGCTGAATGACTTTAGTTTTCTGCTCAGTTTTTCCAATCGGTCGGTCGGCAATAATTAATCCGTAACCATAATTAGAAAGTCCGGGCGTGAACATTTTTGTTTTGCTTTCGGCGGAGAGTATCTTGTTTTCATAAAGCGACAGCTCCCATTTGTAGAGGTCTTCGACAGTTGAATAAATCGAACCGGCGGCGTAGGGCAGCGACATATCGAGATAAGCGGCGTTGACGTAGCCAGCGGGAGTTTTTTCGTAACCGCTGGCGCGCTTTTGAAGAATCGGCGCATGATTGTCGTAACCCGTGTTCGTCATTCCGAGCGGCTCTAAAATACGCTCTTTCAAAACCGTTTCATAAGATTTTCCGGTAACTTTTTCGACTATCGCGCCGAGCAGGAAATAGCCGGAATTGTTGTAACTGAATTTCGATCCCGGCTCGAATTCGAGATCGCCGCTCGCAAATTTTTTGACGAAATCCGCAACGCTATACGGATTGCGGCTGATCTCAGCCATAAAATTGGGGCGACTCGTATAGCTTGGAATCCCGGACGTATGATTAAGAAGTTGATGAATGGTAACTCTTTCGCCGGTATCTTTTCGATAATCGGCCAGATAATCGGTGATCTTTCCGTCGAGCTTGATTTTGCCTTCCTCGACAAGTTGTAAAATCAGAGCGGCAGTAAACTGCTTAGTGACGGAACCGATGCGGAATTTGGGGTCCGGCTGATTAGGAATCGCCCATTCCATATTCGCCATTCCAAAACCCTTTTCGTAAATTATTTTGCCCTTTTCAGCGACTAAAATTGAGCCGTTAAATTGCCCGTAGTCGTGATATTGCTTCAACAATCCGTCAATCTTCTGCACATTTTGCTGTGCGAATGCGTTTGTTGCGGTGATGAATGCAATGAAAAATAAAGTAAATAGTTTTGCAGTTTTCACTTGTGGTTTTCTCCGATGGAATTAGGAATGATCGCGCGGAATTCTCAATTAAGTCTTTCCTGGTAATACCATCCTTAAACGAATGGCGGGGAGATTTATTAACAGAGAACCGCTAAAGGTTCGACTACTCGGTAACGCAGCCAGCCGCATTGTTGTTCCGTGAAATATAATTGCTGAAATAAGAGTGGTTACAAACCGCTTAAAAGGAAATAAATATTGACACTAGGAAGGCGGCTATAATAATTTACGAGCCGAGCAATATCGGGCTGTTTCCTTGAGCCTTGACCGGAGTGAAAAAATTCCGGTGCAAGCCATCCATCCACCTGACCGATCAAAACAGCTTTCATCTCTTTGACGATAGGGAATAATTTTATGACATTGAGGCGACTCGTATTCCTGCTTTGCATCTTGCTTCTGCCCATCAACATCAGCGCGCAGGACGCGAAGCAGGAGCTTAACGACAAACTCTATGAGGCGACGCGCGTTGGCGATGTGGCGGCGGTCAAGTCCCTGCTGGATAAGGGCGCGGATGTGAATGCCAAATTCCGCTACGGCTCGACTGCGCTTTTCAAAGCCGCCGAGAGGGGGCACACGGAAGTCGTCAAACTCCTGCTCGAACGCGGCGCGGACGTGAAGGTGAGAGACACTTTTTATGGCGCGACGGCGATGACGTGGGCTTTGCAGAACGGGCACGTAGAGGTCGTCGGCCTGCTGCTTGATAAGGACAAGGAGAGCGTTGAGGATGTCTTGATGACGGGCGCGAGCGGCGGCAACCCGTCCCTCGTCCGCATCGCTCTCACAAAGGGCGGCGCAAAGCCTGAGACGCTGACAGCCGCGCTCGTCGCGGCCACTGCGGGCGAAGAGAAGAATGCAGAGATCGCAGAGATGCTCAAGAAGGCAGGCGCGGTTCCGCCTCCCGAAATAGCCGTAGAGATATTGCAGTCTTACGTCGGCAAATACAAAAACGAGCAGGGGACTGAAATCAAGGTCACGTTAAAGGATGGCAGGCTCTTTGCCGCACAGGGCGCACAGCCTCCGTTCGCTATGAGCGCGATAGATAAAACCACTTTCAGCCCGGTGGATTTCGGCGGCCTCACTTTCACTTTTAATGTCGAAGGCGGCAAGGTGACAGGCTTTGCCGTCAAGCAGGGACAGAACAACACGCTCTTCAAACGCATCGAAGAAAGTAAATAACAGTTTTGAGTTTTCAGTTTTGAGTTTTCAGATAGTTGAGTCAGTGCGGCAGCTTTTGCTTTCACTAAAAACTAAAAACTGAAAACTCAAAACTGCTTGAAAGGTTTCCAATGAAACGATTCGCACTTTTTATCTTTTTTCTTTCTTTTATCTCTCTGAGCGCGCGGGCGCAGAACTGGCCGCAGTTTCGCGGGCCGTTGGCCTCCGGCGTGGCCGAGGGGAAAAGCGCGCCCGTCAAGTGGGATGCGGAAAAA
>JACMMN010000446.1 GCA_014379075.1 Pyrinomonadaceae bacterium
TCTCTACAATTTTCATTCGTTCGGATATTTACGATGCCTATACGAAGCCCTTTCAATTTCAAACAGTGGATCGACGAGCACCGGCATTTGCTCAGACCGCCGGTCGGGAATCAGTGTGTTTATGACGATGGTGATTTTATCGTAATGGTCGTCGGCGGCCCGAATTCGCGAAAGGATTACCATTACGATGAAGGCGAAGAGTTTTTCTATCAACTCGAAGGAGATATCCTAGTCAAAATTCAGGACGACGGAAAAGCCGTTGACGTGCCGATCCGCGAGGGCCAAATGTTCCTCCTGCCACCGCGCGTCCCGCACAACCCGATCCGCGGAGCCAACACCATCGGCCTCGTCATCGAACGCAAACGCCGCGACGGCGAAAAGGACGGCCTGCTCTGGTTTTGCGAAAACTGCAATTCAAAGCTATACGAGGAGTATTTTGAGTTGGAAGATATCACAACGCAGTTTCAAGGCGTTTTCGCCAAATTCTACGGTGACGAAAATTTGCGGACATGCAAGAATTGCGCGGCCGTGATGTTGCCGCCGTCAATTTTAGCCTGATATGAAAAGAAAAATCGACATGTCGAGCGACGCTATAACTGCACGTTTGCAGTTGGTAGATCGCATAAGGCCTTATGTTTGGCGTTCGCTCGCGTAAAGAAACGCTCTGAAGGCCGACTGGTAATTAGACCGAAAAAGTCCATGAATAAAATACATCCAGCTTTTCGAGATCGTCCAAAGAAAAACGAATCCAATGGATAGTGTGCCTTTCGTTTGTATTCTCAGCGCAAAATTTAGATGCTTAAGATTGACATCCACACGCACATTCTCCCGAAAGACATCCCAAACTGGAAGGACAAATTCGGTTATGGCGGTTTTATCCGGCTGGATCATCACAGACCGTGCTGCGCCCGGATGATAAAGGACGACGGACATTTTTTTCGCGAGGTCGAAGATAATGTGTGGAGCGCGGAGAAGCGGATCGAGGAATGCGGCGGCTTCGGGGTCAATGTGCAGGTGCTTTCGACCGTGCCCGTAATGTTCAGTTATTGGGCAAAACCGCAAGACGGTGCTGACATTGCTGAGTTTTTGAATGACGGGATCGCAGAAACCGTTGCCGCATTTCCAAATAGATTTATCGGCCTCGGAACCGTACCGATGCAGGAGACGGCTTTGGCGGTCAAAGAGCTTGAACGCTGCAAGCAGATCGGGCTTGTTGGTGTGCAGATCGGGACAAACGTAAATCAGTTAAACCTCGGCGAACCGCGGTTTTTTGATTTCTTCAAGGCTTGCGAAGACCTTGGAATGGCCGTCTTTGTTCATCCATGGGAAATGATGGGCGAAGCCGATATGCAGAAACATTGGCTGCCGTGGCTGGTCGGAATGCCCGCCGAAACATCGCGGGCGATCTGCTCGCTGATCTTTTCAGGCGTTTTGGAAAGGCTGCCGAACCTGCGAATTTGCTTCGCCCATGGCGGCGGCTCGTTTCCTTCAACGATCGGCAGGATCGAACACGGTTTCGAAGTTCGTCCCGATCTCTGCGCAGTCGATAATCCGCACAATCCGCGAAAATATCTGGACAAAATTTATTTCGATTCCCTGGTGCATGATCCGGCAATGCTTGATTATCTTGTTAAACTCGCAGGCCCGGAACACGTCGCGCTCGGCAGCGATTACCCGTTTCCACTCGGTGAGTTAGAGCCAGGGAGAATGATCGAATCCAGCGATTATAACGAATCGATAAAAGCGGCGCTGTTACATGGCACGGCCCTCAAGTGGTTAAATATAGACAAGGGTGCTTTTGAATTATGAACAATAAACTTATCACTTTACTAATACTGACTTTTTGTATGTCGTGTATTGGAGGAAGCTTATTCGCACAAGAGAAAGGGAAAACGGACGAGGACATACTGCGCGTCTTAAAAGAATACGACAACGCATGGAACAAAAAGGATGTTGACGGCGTTGCCAGGATTTTTGCGACGAATTATATATATTTTGATTCGCTCGGCGGCGCTCCTCGTTCAGGCCAACCAACACTCGATTTTCTAAAATCGCCTGATTATAAATTGACATTCGTCGAGCGATCCGAAATAAAAACTTTCCGCACAGGCGATACAATTATAGTAAGCAGCCGCTGGATAGGTAAGGGATCCTGGAAGGGAGGGAATATCGATGACGACCAGCGTTGCGGATTGGTATTCGCAAAAGAAAACAACGCATGGAAGCTGATCGCGGAACACTGTACACAAATCGTTTCAAAATAACTGACTTGACCAGCTAGTCTGACTAAACTATAATTTCTTTATGAAGATAAGCGTTTATGAAGCAAAATCGAAGCTAAGCCAGATGATAAACAAGGCTCTCGAAGGCGAAGAAGTCATCATCACCCGTAACGGCACCGAGACCGTACGACTTGTACCCGTGCCAAAAAAAAAGAATTGGGTGGGCATGTATAAAGGACAGGTAAAAATTCATGACAGCTTTTTCGAACCGCTAGATGATGAAACGCTGGCCTTATTTTACGGAGAGGAGAAAAAGTGAGTATTCTCATCGATACTCATGTTTTTATTTGGGCTTCAAGCGGCGAGAGCACCCTTTCCGTAAAAGCAGTGGATTTGTTGACCGACCCGGATGAAGTCATTTTTTTCTCAGCAGCCAGTTCCTGGGAGATAGCTATAAAATGGTCAAAAGGCGGGCTTGATCTTCCAGGCGATCCCTCCACGTTTATTCCCGAAGCATTGTCGAATTCAGGCTATTCTCAATTGTCGGTGAATGTGCGCGATTCTTGTCTTGTCGCAAATCTTCCATTTCATCATAAAGACCCGTTTGATCGGCTTTTAATTGCACAGGCAAAAGCAAACGAAATGCGCTTGTTTTCAAATGATCCTATTTTTAAGAAATATGACGTTGACGTTTTTTGGGTCTAACATTCACTGAAATCGATGGCGAATATCGTATACGACAGGCTAACTCATTCCGAAATGGACGCGGTTGATTCCCTGCGGTCATTTCACGATCTATTTCACATCCCGAAACAACAGAATGGCGATAAGTGTATTTATTTAACCGGCAATTCGCTCGGCCTACAGCCAAAAAGCGTTCGCGGGTATATCGAGCAGGAATTGAAGGATTGGGAAACGCTCGGAGTCGAAGGGCATGTTCACGCGAAAAATCCGTGGCTTCCCTACCACGAGATGCTGACCGATCAAATGGCAAATGTTGTCGGGGCAAAACCGATCGAAACGGTGGTGATGAATTCGCTGACGACGAATCTGCATTTGCTGATGGTGTCGTTTTACCGGCCGACCCGCGAACGGTATAAGATCGTCATCGAAAAAGGAGCGTTTCCGTCGGATCAGTATGCGGTGGAATCGCAATTAAGGTTTCAGGGATACGCGAAGTGTCCTGTCGAGTCAGAACCGGGAGCCATATCGACTGGTTTCCTGTCAGAATCCTCTGCGGTAGCGGAGGGCTTAACACAGCCAATACGAAAGCTGGATTTGTGTAATACTCAGCTTCAACCACCCGCTACCGCAGGTGGTTCTGACGCTCTGATCGAACTCTCTCCACGCAGTGGCGAAACGACTTTACGCACCGAAGACATTCTCGAAACCATCGAACGCGAAGGCAATTCAATTGCTCTCATCCTGCTCGGCGGCGTTAATTATTACACGGGCCAGGCGTTCGATATGAAGGCGATCAACGAAGCCGGGCACAAGACGGGGGCCATCGTCGGCTTCGATCTTGCCCACGCCGCCGGGAATATTGAGCTTCATCTTCA
>JACMMN010000066.1 GCA_014379075.1 Pyrinomonadaceae bacterium
AAATGGCTTGATGAAAAATGAGGCCGAAGGCAAACGCCGCGATCAAAAAATTGCGACTTAGATTTTCTCTTTTCATTTTATTTCTCCGTTATCGTTCGTAATTCTTTGAGTGTGTATTTCGGACGTGATCTCACTCGGACAAATACCGCCGCCAATACCTTCGCTTGGTGTGATCTTGCGACCGCAGTCCACACAAATTGATGCCCGCTCGCGTCTAAGGCGAACGGTTGAAAATTTGTAGGTTTCAACGGTGATCGTGGTTTTGGTTTTCATCGACAAGTTTTTTCCTTTATGTTTCGGCATTCTGATAAAATCGCTCGTACCGTGAACACTCCCTTCGTGGATGAATGAGAGTTTGGAGCAAGGCGGGACAGGGAGTCCCTTATTCGAGCCAAATTCGGCATAAATTCTTTACAAATTCGATAAATGGCTGATTCTACGAGGGCAATTTATGAGTTTGATGACTTTCGTCTTGTAGTGGGCGAGCGGCTCTTGTTGCGAAGCGACAAGCCAATCGCGATCCCGTCAAAGGCCTTTGACTTGCTTGTCGCCCTTGTCGAAAACAACGGGCACCTCGTCGAAAAGGAAATTCTCTACAATCGGGTTTGGGCTGACGCAATCGTCGAGGACGCGAACCTCACCGTGCAGATCTCAGCGATCCGAAAGGCTCTCGGCAACGGTTACATAAAAACCGTCATCGGCCACGGCTATCGCTTTAGCGCTGATGTACTGCACAAAGATGAAAACCAGATTGTCTTTGAATCAGAGACCGAAACATTCTCGCGAATTACGATCGAAAAAGAAGAGTCGATCGATGTCGTGGCCTTCGACGCCGAGGGTCGCAATGTTGGAGAAAGTGGGCAGACCGCGGACCAAGCACGTCTCACCCAGTCCGGCCGATTCCGTCGCTTGCCTTACTCTGCTTTAGCTCTCGGCGGAACTATCCTTGTCGCGGTTCTCGCATTGAGCGGGTATTGGCTCTTGATTCGGGACCGGCCGTTTTTTAACGCTGCCGCCACGACAGTGCCTGCCGATAAGCAATTAAAGATCCGGCGGCTGACCAGCAAGGGCACTGGCAACCAGGCGGTTCTATCGCCGGATGGAAAGTTTTTTGTTTATAACGTTTCCGAAAACGAGAACTCCGGGTACAGTCTTTGGCTCGGACAGACAAACGGTAACAGCGATCTGCAATTGCTTCCGCCCGCAGAACGTTACTGTAGCCCGCGCTCATTTTCGGCTGATGGCAATTGGCTCTATTACGTAGTTTGCGAGCCGCGCGATTTTGGAAACGCGACGCTGTACAAGATGCCGGTACTCGGCGGAGTTCCGCAAAAAGTAGTTCAGGGTGTCAGCATTTATACTTTCGTTTCGCCCGATGAAAAACAGATTGTCTATGTTCGGAACAGTTCCGAAAACAAGACATCCGCTCTTGTCGTCGCCAACCTCAACGGCACGGATCCGAGAGAGGTTGTCGTTCGTCCATTGGCGGAGGCCTTTAACGCCACCACTTTGGCGTGGTCGTCGGACGGCAAGACGGTCGCATTTGCCGCAAGAAATGGCTCAGGCAAAGGTCTGGAAGTTTTTTCAACGAATGTCGGAAATGGAGAGATCAAACAGATAACCACACTTGACTGGCCCCAGATATCAAAACTTGCGTGGTTTAGCGACAGCAGTGGATTGGTCGCGGTGGCGCGGGATCAGAATTTACATGATTCCAATCAAGTTTGGCGGATCGATTACGAATCGGGCAGAGCCCAAAAAATTCTAAACGATCTGCTGCACTATGGAGCAAGCCTGAGCTTGTCGGCCGACTCATCCGCTTTTGTTACTTTGCAGGCAATTCTTGAAAGCAACATCTGGATCGCGCCAACGGAAAATCTTGCCGGAGCTCGGCAAATTACCTTTGGTTCCTCCGGACAGGAAGGTTGGTTTGGCATGGATTGGACCGCCGACGGCAGGATTGTTTATACCGTCCGGATCGACAAGAGTCTGACGCTGTGGACGATGGACGCGGAGGGCAAAAACGCTAAACAAGTTACCTCAGTCGGGTTTTTAGACACACTTCCCTCAGCGACGGCGGATGGAAAATTTTTTGTTTTTCAATCTAATCGTTCGGGGGAATCGGAGATCTGGCGTGTGCAGCAAGACGGCACCGATTTGCGGCAGTTGACCTTTGACGGCAACAACTCGGTGCCGCACACGACTCCCGACAGCAGAACCATCGTTTATTCACATGATTTCGAGGGTGTAAATTATGCCTGGTGGGTTTCCATAGATGGCGGCGAAGCGAAGCGAATCACCAATGCCCAATGTACAAACGTCCGTGTCTCGCCCGATGGGAAATTCCTCGCCTGCGGCTCTCGCTCCGATGGCAAAGCAAAGCTGACGATTAGCTCAATCGAAAGCGGAGAACCCGTCAGGTCGTTTGACGTTCCACCTACGTACAACTTTGCCGGCTCGATTCGATGGTCGAGGGATGGAAGTTTCATCAGTTACCGCGATTGGGGAGACGGTATTTGGTCGCAAGCGATGAGCGGCGGCGGACCGACACGCCTCAAGGGATTGCCAAGTGAAAAATTATATTCCTTTCAATGGTCGCCCGACGGAAAACAATTCGCCTTCACACGCGGACGCTCGGTGCGCGATTTCGTCCTGATTAGCGATTTCAAGTAATTTCCACTGTCTCAGACGATTGTGCAGTCGAGCAGCAGATCCGAAACTCCTCTTATTTATGCGGACGGAAGCAGTAACCCAAATACGCTTTCTAATCGTCCTCATTTTCCATCGCAACGAGCGAGGCGGTTGTGACTAGGTCGTCGTCGCCGCATTTAATAGGGGGTTACGCCCTGGGCACTGCGGCCGGTTTCGCGGAGCTTGTACCCAGATTTGCGCCAAAAAAAAGAGGCCGCCGTTTCAGACAGCGTCATCATCCAATCTGGATGTTTCGATCAGCTCCGATGATCTCAAGCTCGTGATGCCAGCTTGATGGCGTCCAGCGGTGCATCACTCGCAATGCTGTTGTCGAAGTACACGTAAGCATCGCGGTGAGTTTTGTCGCCGATCATTTTCTTTGTAATGCGTTTCGCGTCACGAGGCTCGGCGCCGGACCGCCACGATTTTATCCGTTTCGCCCACCGATCCAGTTCATCGTCGGTATATCCGCCTGAATATAATTCCTCGGAACCATGCAGCCGAATGTACACAAAGTCGGTCGTAAGATCTTCGGTGTACGGGAATTCGCCAGCGGCGTTGGCGAACACCAGAGCGGCGTTGTGTTTTCGCAGCAGCTGGACAAAATCCTCACAGAAAAAACTCTCGTGCCTCGGCTCGAACGCGTAGCGGATGAGCGTTTTCGCGATGGTCTGCGTCTCGACCCAGTCGTTATTTTTTAGATTGTGCTCGCCCGCGAGCTTGCTCGCGGCGGTCGAGGTTCGGGGTAACATCTTCAGGAACGTCGACATACGTTCCCGATCATATTGCAGCCATGCAGGCGTCTGCCAAAGGATCGGTCCGAGCTTCTTTCCCAATAGTAGAACACCGGAAGCAAAGAAATTCGCAAGCGGCTGCCGGACGTCCTTCAAGGCTTTCCTATGAGTCAGGTACTTCGATCCCTTAACCGCAAACAAAAAATCGTCAGGCGTTTCGTCGTGCCATTTCCGAAAACTCTTCGGCCGCTGTAACGAGTAGAACGTCCCGTTGATCTCGATGGAGTTTAGCTGGCGGCTGGCGTACTCGAGCTCGCGACGCTGGACCAGGCCCTTCGGATAAAAGACGCCCCGCCAGGGTTCATACGTCCAGCCTGAGATCCCAATTCGAAGCTCCGAGGTCATGAAAACAGTCTAGCAAAACAAAAAGAGCACGACGCGTCGATCGTGCTCCGGATTTTCTGTCAGCTCCGTCGAGCTTTGTTTTGTATTTCAAATTTGAAATTTGAAATTTGAGATATCAGCCCTTTGCCTTCTTGATCTCCTCGATCATCACCGGAACCGCTTCGAAGAGATCTCCCACTATTCCGTAATCGGCAATGTCGAAAATAGGCGCCTCGGCATCCTTATTTATCGCGACGATCGTCCCGGCGTTCTTCATTCCGACGATATGCTGGATCGCGCCCGAGATGCCGAGCGCGATGTAAACCTTAGGGGCAACGGTCTGCCCTGACGACCCGATCTGTCGGTCGATGGGCAGCCACTCACTATCACAGATCGGCCGCGACGCCGCAAGGTCTGCTCCAAGTGCATCGGCCAGCTGTTGCGCGAGCGCAATGTTCTCCTGCGACTTGATGCCGCGGCCGACAGCGACGATGATCTCGCTTTTTGTCAGATCGACCGACGCCTTGGCCTCCTGGAAGGGCGCTTCCGGCGTCATTCTCACTTCACCGACATTCACATCGATCGTCTCGACGGCCGCAGTGCCTTTCGCCGCGCTATCCCCACGGAACGAGCCGGATTGGAACGTAATAAAATAAGGTGCATCGCCGCCGATGGTAACGTCCGCATCCAGTTTGCCGAGGAAAATGCGTCGCGTGAACACGAGCTTGCCGCCATTGTTGACGTAGCGGATGCAATCACCCACAACTTCTCTGCCGAGACGCGCCGCCACCTTCGGAGCGAAGTCGCGAACCTGATAGGTGTGCGACATGACGATGTACTGCGGACTTATCGCCTTGATGATCTGTTCCCATGCGTCGGCATACGCATCGGGTGTGTACGTCCCGAGCTTTTCGTTCTTCGCGATGATGACCTTTTCAAGATCGTAACCGGCAATCTCCTGTGCCAGAGCGCAATCCTTATCACATGGGATGACGGCAGTAACCTTCAGGCCAAGGTCCTTTGCGATGCTCTGCGCAGCTGTAACCGCCTCGAGCGAAGTTTTGTTTAGAACGCAGTTTTTGTGCTCGATGAAAACGAGGATATTGGTCATTCGGGTAATAAAAACAAGAAGCGTGATTATTGCAAAAAGGACCGGAGCTTGACAAACGCAGGCCCCGGTCCTTAGGCATGTTTCAACCCGATGAACGGCTGAAAGCTATTTCACATTCCAGGTGGCAAGCGGGTAATCCGGCGGCGTCAACGGGCCCGCAGATTGCCCCCACTCATTCTGGAGTGGCGAAGTAAACGTGTTCCGGAGGAAGAAGTTTGTCTGGTCGGCTGGCTGTCCGCTCCTCCAAACGACTATGTCGGTTTTGTTATCACCGTCATAATCACCCAAAGTTATATAATCGGTGGCCGGATTACCATATCTATCAATCCATATCCGGTTTGTGGCGCTTCTTAAGATGTACCAATCGTAGTTCGAACCATTTATTCTGAGTGCTCCAATGTCAGTTTTACCGTCCGCGTCAAAATCGCCGGTCACGAGTTTGTCCGTATTCAGACCATAGGAAAACCCAGAAAAACCGGCGGTCGTGGCTAATCGATAATGTATCAATTGTCCGGCTGCATTACGGGCAACATGAAAATCAAACTTCTTGTCCCCGTCAAAATCGCCCGGAACCGCGATGTCGCCTTGAATGCCAAACGGAACATACGATACGTTCCCGGACGGATTGCTGACAGAGCCGCGGTAAAAGAAGGTGCTCTGTCCTCCGCCGGTTCCGTCACGATACACCGCGGGATCGGCCTTTTCGTCCCCGTCGTAGTCACCCACGACAGTTACGTCGTCGCCGATTTGTCCGAACGTTTCAATCCGAACGGTGCTATTGGAGCTATTGAGAATATAAAAGGCGGCGACAGTTGGCGCACCAGGTCGCCAAACCGCAATGTCGGTTTTCCCGTCGCCATCAAAATCCGCAGGCGTTGCTTTATCACCGCCTGTAAATCCGACCCCATTTCCCCAGGCGACTCCGGAGGTTGGGCCACCATTAGTTTGTATTAACCAGGTGGATTGAGTTACAGCTGAAGCAGAGCGTGCAACCGCGTAATCCGTTTTATTATCTCCGTTGAAGTCGAGCGCCCTTGAACGCGGTGCGATCGGAGCACCCGAAATTGTTCCGTCGAGTTTGAAGGGAAAGTCGTTGACGATATTTGGTGCTGCTACCGGATTGCCGTCGTCGAAGGACTCAGCATAAGCTACGCCGCCGTTTATACTCTGTAGCGAATTATAAAACGGAGCGCCGCGTGTTCCAACGATAGTATTGGTCGGTGCGAAATTTCCAAGGGCACCCGCGTCGACCTGAAAGTCAACCCAATAATTTCCGGCCGTTAACACCAATGCAGGCGAAACAGTAATATTGACCTGCCAGATGCGACGAGTCGTACCGGGAGCTGAATTTAACGGTGGACCGCTGTTGAAAATGCGGAATAGCCCTGAATCCGTCGAAGCACCCAGGCGATTTGTCGTCGCATCACCGAAGATGACGGTTCCGCCGGCATTCGGTATACCATTGAAAATCCGTACGTTCGCAGCTGTTACGGGACTTGTCAGGCCGGCAAATCCGCTTTGATAAACAAAAACGATAACCTGATTGATCGTCCATGTTTGTCCGACGGGAACATTAAAATCATCGGCACAGCGGTTGTTTGTAGTAGCGCCGATCCGTTGACAACCCACGCCGGCCAGCGTGTTTGTCACGGTCGTGGCGCCGAAGTCCCATGAAGTTTCGCTCCACTGCGATCCCGCTGGTGAAGCTACACCACTGCGCGATGTTGCTCCCGTAGCGAGGGCTCCATTGTCATAAATAATCGCTGCCGGCGCAGCTTTCACGCGTATCGCCATACCCGAAAACAACATCGCTCCAAGACCGACAGCTGCGATGATTTGAAAGGCGCTCCGCCGTGACGAAGCTCTAAATTCAGAAAATTTGGTCATAATCCCTCCTCAGAAAATTAGTGTAAGGTAAGCTCCCAATCACAGCCTAAGTTCGGTCAAAACAGACAGTAACTTATTCGACACTGGCTAATTCGCCGGTGGAGACAGCCGTAAATATGCGGTGGCAGGATTATAAGTCCATTTGCAGGAGAATCAAACAAAATTTTACTAGGCAGGT
>JACMMN010000447.1 GCA_014379075.1 Pyrinomonadaceae bacterium
TTGATCGAAACATTGAAGCCCGACGGAGATTTTTGTACGTCAAAGCTGAAATTACCCAGATTGTGAGGGTGGACAAACTGTATTTGCGGTTGGTTGGGCAGTTCTTGCTTTACGTCCGGCGGAATTAGCGGGAATACCAGCATCCCTATCTGCGTTCCCTGCATAGGAAAGTGTGAAACGTCCGTTGTCCCGCTGGCGGAAACCAGATAAGGATTTTTGTCGGGCTCCAAACGGAGTTCGTAACTTGATGACGACACGAGCATCTGAAGGTATTCGTTTAAATTTTCCATTTCGATTGGGACTGATCCAGATTGGTTTGATGAGCCTCGAGAATATTTTAGAAAGGCGGGACGAGCGGAATCGCTCCAAATGAAGAATAACATGAACAAGCAATGTTTGTCAGCAATAAAATAAGAGAATGTGTTTCGAGTTCGCGATTCAGGCGTGCGAACTTTGTTAAGTATTAAAGATTACTGAGGGATGTACTAAACAGTAACAGCTTCACGGTATTCTCCCCAGACCGAGCGAAGACGATGGCTGATCTCGCCCACGGTTACGCTGCATTCCACGCAGTGCAGAATCCTCGGCAGCAGGTTCTCGCTGCCGCTCGCCGCATCCTGCAATGAGATCAATGCCGCATTTGCTTGTTCCCCGTCCCGCTTTGCCCGCAGCGAACGAAGCCGTTCGACCTGATCGCGTTCGATCTGTTCGTCGATCCGCATGATCGGGATCGTCTCCGCTTCGTCCGTTTGAAATTTGTTGACGCCAACGACAATTGCATCGTGTGTTTCAAGCGCCCGTTGGTAATCATAAGCTGCTTCCTGGATCTCACGTTGGACATATCCGGTCTCGATCGCGCGAAGCATTCCGCCCATATCATCGATCTTCGTAATGTAATCCATCGCTAAATTCTCGAGTTGGGTAGTCAGTTCTTCGATCGCATAGCTGCCCGCCAGAGGATCGACCGTATCCGCGACACCGGATTCGTGGGCGATCACCTGCTGCGTCCGTAACGCGATTCGGGCCGCCGATTCGGTCGGTAAAGACAGTGCTTCGTCCATAGAATTCGTATGTAAACTCTGAGTTCCCCCGAGCACCGCCGCGAGGGCCTGTATCGTTGTGCGTGCGACATTTACCTCGGGCTGCTGGGCGGTCAGCGTCGATCCCGCCGTTTGAGTGTGAAAGCGGAGCATCAGCGATTTGGGATTTTGGGCCTTAAAACGGTCTTTCATTATCCGCGCCCACAGCCGTCGAGCTGCCCGGAATTTGGCGATCTCTTCCAGTAAGTTGTTGTGCGAATTGAAGAAAAACGAAAGTCGAGGAGCAAAATTATCGACTTCCAGGCCGACGTCTATCGCCGCCTGGACATAACAGATAGCATCGGCGAGCGTGAATGCGAGCTCCTGTGCGGCTGTCGAACCTGCTTCGCGGATGTGATAGCCGGAGATCGATATCGTGTTCCAATTCGGTACCTCGGCCGTACAGAATGCAAAGGTATCGGTAATTAACCGAAGGCTCGGTTTCGGTGGGTATATATATGTTCCGCGTGCAATATATTCCTTCAAAATGTCGTTCTGGATCGTGCCGCTTACTTTATCGAAGCCAACGCCCTGTTTCTTTGCGACTGCCAGATATAGACACAAAAGTGTTGATGCCGTTGAATTTATCGTCATCGATGTGGACACACGGTCGAGCGGTATGCCTTCGAAAAGCGTGAGCATGTCTTCGATGCTGTCGATCGCCACGCCGACTTTCCCGACCTCGCCCGCCGAAAGAGGATCGTCCGAATCCAGGCCGATCTGCGTCGGCAGATCGAACGCGACGCTGAGGCCGGTCGTGCCTTGCGAAAGCAAATATTTATAACGTCCGTTCGATTCCAGCGCGCTTGCGAATCCCGCATACTGCCGCATTGTCCAGAATTGGCCCCGATACATATTTTTCCGGACACCTCGGGTGTAAGGAAAATCTCCCGGATCTCCGAGATCGTCGCTGTAATCCGTTTGTTGTGTATTACTTGGGTTGAAGTCGGAGGGGAGTTCGATACCGGAGGAAGTCTGAAATTTTTCGCGTCGCTCACTGGCCATAGTCCCGATAGATTAACATATTTGATTGTGATTTTGACTTAGTCCTTGGTGTTGCGTAGCATTTAAATAACGGGATGGAACTTAGTGATAAAGCAAAAAATGCGGCACGCGAGTTGGGTGACGCGGTAAATTCCGCCATTGGATCGAGCCGGGACGTAACGGAGGCGATAGATCATCTGCGGGAGATCGGCTATGAGCCGCATTTGACGCTGCGGCTGGAGATAGCTCTCGCCAAATCCGGGGAAAAATCGTCCGTAGAAGACTTCGAGCTGGATCTGAGCGAGGACGACGTGCGCACACTGCAGAGAATGAAGATCCGTTTTGAATGATTTCCGATTTTAGATAATCGATCGTACTCAACCACCTTACGCGCTTACCTAACACTGAATATAAATCGCAGATCGACAATTTTTTGAATTACTACAATTATTTTACCGAGATCGAAGACACGTTCATCCGCCGCCGTGCCAAAAGTTTGCTTTTGAGCCCTATCGATTGGGCTATGATCGAGTCCTGGCAGGAGCGCGGAATACCGCTCCATGTTGTACTGCGATCTATCGAGACCGTGTTCGACGGTTTCGACAAAAAACCGTCGACGCGTTCCATTAAGGGCCTTCTTTATTGCCGGGAGGAGATCGAGGCCCAATACGATGAATGGCTCAAAATGCAGGCGGGAAAGGCAGGCGATACGACGCCGGCTCAGGTTGACGAGTCCTTTTCACGGGAAAATATTTCGGCCCACATCGGAACCGTTATCGACTTTTTGCAGAATTCGGATAATAACAACTTGCTCGAAGCCTTCGGTCGGGCAGCAGCGAGATTGGAAGAACTGCGGGCGAATCTTACCGATGATTTTGAGGTTGTCGATAAGACCCTCGCGGACATCGAAAAGTTTATTGACCAGGCATTGCTGACAAACTCCGACAAAACGCATCTGAAGAAACTGGAGAAGGAAATCGCGGATCAGCTCAAGGCTTACAAAAAAGGCATGGAGCCGGACGTCTATAAAACGACATTCGATCTGATGCTTCTCAAGCGCATTCGGGAAGAAAAAGGCATTCCGCGACTCAGTTTGTTTTATTTATGATGCATGCGGCAGTTGAGCCTTATAATCTTTGAAATTTTGATCCGACAACGAGCTTCGCCGCCGTACCAATCGGAAGTGGGAAGCGGCGGAGTGGCCGAAACTCTGTAATGCGAACTACGGAAAGTAAAACTTCCTCAGATAGATCGGCGTGGCCCAAGACCCGTGGCAAAAAATAGTTCACAAAAAAAATCAAAGCGCATTGGGTGCAGCTCCGAACGGCTTCAGTTTGTTTTGTCCTTGATTTGTGGTAAATAAGATACGCATTCACAAACCATTCCAGGAGCAATTTAGATGAACAAATTAAGAATTCGGAAACTCGGCATTTTTTCCGTTGCAAAGATATACGGCATTATGTGTCTGGTGCTGGGCTTTTTGATAAGCATCCCCTACGGGTTATTTATTATTGTTTTTTCTTTGATGGGAGCAAGCGTCGGCGGCGGAGGAAACGAAGCTCTTGCACTTGGAGGTTTCGGCATTGTTGGCGGAATCGCCGTCATTATCATCATCCCTTTAATGTACGCGATAATGGGTTTTATTGGCGGCATAATCGGGGCATTGATTTACAATGTTTTGGCCGGGATCGTCGGCGGCATTGAAATAGAGGTTGAGAACGTTCCTTGAAAACAGATTACAAGATCGGCGACCGGTTAGACGTTGATATTCAAAAAATTGTTCCGAAAGGACTCGGATTGGCTTTCGCCGAAAAGCTCACGGTTTTTGTCCCGCTCTCTGCGGCGGGCGACAAGGCCCGCGTGCGCATTAGCCAATTAAAGAGCAAGATAGCTTTCGCCGAGATAGAGGAGATTCTCGAGCCTTCGCCGGATCGCATCGACCCTCCGTGTCAGTATTTCGGCCGCTGCGGCGGGTGCGATTTTCAGCAGATGGACTATGAGGCGCAACTTGCCGCAAAGCTTGGCATCATTCAGGATTCGCTTCACAGGATCGGCAAGATCAATTACGACAAAGAAATTCCCATGATCGCGAGTCCGAATGAGTTTGAGTATCGTTCACGCGCTCAATGGCATCTCGACACGAGGCAGAAACGGATCGGGTATTTCAGGCGAAGTTCGCACGATGTCATCGATATCGAACACTGCCCGATCCTCACCCCGGAACTCGATGCGGCATTGCAAAGCCTCCGGACAACGCTCGATTGGGGAACATTTTGGAGCGACCGGGCCTCGATCGAAGCGGCACACGGCAGCGAAGGCTCTATATCTTTATTTTCACCCGAGATCATGGAGCCGACTGAAGATATCTCCTTCTCAGTCGGCGGCGAGAAATATTTCTACTCTGCGTTAAGTTTTTTTCAGGGTAATCAATTCCTGATAGAAAAGCTCATCGAAACGGCGCTGAACGGTGCTGGCGGTGAAACGGCGCTTGATCTTTATTGCGGTGTCGGCCTGTTCACACTTCCGCTTGCGAGAAAGTTCGGCCAGGTCATCGGCGTCGAAGGCAACGACCGTGCGATCGATTTTGCTGAGAAAAATGCCGCGAACGCGCAATTAGATAATGTTCGGTTCGTCCGCGACAGTGTGGACGATTTCCTTTCCGGACATAATCTCGAAAACACGGATTTCGTCCTACTCGATCCGCCGCGTGCCGGTACGGAGAAATGGACGATTCAAAACATCATCAAGCTCAAACCGAAACAAATCTCTTATGTATCCTGTGAACCGTCTATGCTCGCGAGAGATCTGCGGACGCTGCTGGATAATGGTTACAAGATTGAATCTCTAACCGCATTCGACCTTTTCCCGCAGACTCACCACGTCGAAACAGTCGCCCGGCTAAAAAGTATGTAATCCGATATTTTTTTTCTTATTTCGTGTATTTCGTGGACAAACTCTTAAAACCTTGTCTGCGAAATACACGAAATAAGAAACTCAAGAAAAACAACAAGAAAAAATCTTCTTTTTTATGCTTCTTGTGCTTTTGCGGCCATTCAAACTACGCCAAAACTTTTTACAACCCGCCGTCGTTTAATTCATCAGATATTTATATTTGAACTAATTGCAATATCTTCTTAAACTTACCCTATGGCAAAGAAAAAATCTGACGCGGAAGGCGAATCGACCGCGGTAACTAAGAGTCTCTTCGTTCGGTGCCGCTACTGCGGGCAGAAAAACTCCGTAAAAGCCGACTATAAAAACGGTTCGGCGAATTGCGGCAAATGCAAACTGCCGCTCTCGAATGAACCGCACAAAAAGTTCGCCGATCTCGGCAAACACGAGTATATTCATCCGGCTGACAGTAAAGCACTTGCGGCCTTGCGTGCAATTCCCGGTATCGATACGGCGCTCAAGAAACTCCTTGCAGTTACCGGCGAATCCGCCATCCGCGTGATGTTCATGGCAAGCGCCGTCAAGGTCACGCCGAAGCAGTGTCCCGACCTTCACGCAAAACTTCAAATAGCCTGCACAACCCTCGGCGTCGATATGCCCGATATGTTCGTGCAGCAAAATCCGATGGTCAACGCCTTTACCGGCGGTGTTGAAAAACCGGTGATCGTGCTGCATTCAGCCCTTCTCGAACGCCTGACGGACGAAGAAACGCTCGCCGTCATTGCCCACGAAGTCGGCCACATCCATGCGGAACATGTTTTGTATCTGACGGCGGCGAGATTGATGGAAGCATTGGCGAATTTATCGGTAGCCCGCCTGATCCCTGGTTCCGAGATACTTAAATTTATCATTTCCGCCGGGATCGGTAGTGCTCTGCTCGCATGGTCTCGGCGTGCCGAACTCTCGTGCGACCGAGCGGCGATGCTCGTTGTCCAGGACCCGCACATTATCGGCCGGACAATGATGAAATTAGCCGGCGGCACCTTTGCGTCGAAGATCGATTACGAACAGTTTTTAGAACAGGCACGCGAATTTCAAAAGAATTACGACGAGAAAAAGCTCGACAAATTCTGGGCTGACATAATAAATGCCGGCCTCTCGCACCCGTTCCCGATCTGGCGCGTCTCCGAGATCCTGAAATGGGTCGAAGACGGCCAGTTCAAGGATTTGATGGAGAAGAAATAAGGATCGTTGGACGCAAAAGGAGCTAAAAAGTCACAACAACCTGCCTTCGGTCGTGCTTTTTTTGCTCCTTTTGCGTCTAATTTATTAGGGCTTAGCCATTATCCGCGGCTTTGGATTTTTTGCTGAATTAAAGTAAAATTCACCGTTAAATGAATTCATGCCAGCAGAGGACAATGTTATGCGTTTACAGAACATTTACTTATTTGCCTGCACGCTTTTTATTTCTTTGACACTTGCGTGCGGCGTCAATTCCGTGACAAGAGCTCAGCTCGAAGCGGTCGAACCGGGCGATGTTCTGGTTTACCGGTACCAAAAGGACGGGCGGAGTTGGTTTTATGCCGATAAGATCATTCGCATCGAAGGTGATAAGGTATATTACAACGCCAGCGAGAAAGAGGGCACCGCAGGTAACGACGAGCGATTAAAATCTTTCGACACAAAAAAGGAACTCGTTGCTTCAAAGGCGGATATTTTAAAATACGATACGGAACAGGGAGAAGAGAGAAAGGTCATAATTTGGATACAATAGTGAATCGTCTCATATTTAAATCATGGAAGTAGCATTTTGTCAGACACTTAGTTTTAACGCGGATACATTTGAATACGAAGCCGTCGCGCATGAGAACGGCAACGCAACGATAATTAAATTTCCGGTCGACCAGAAACTCAACAGCCCGGGCGATGTTGTCGTAGTGGTTTCCGGCGACGAGATAAATTTTCACGGCATTATCGGTAAGATCGAAGACGGTTATGCCTACGCATCCGACCCGCGGGGCTCGCTGCTCCCGGCCGGGGTGCAGTAAAATTGGCTCAGTTCCAGGTTCAAAGTTGAAAATTATTGGATTGCAGCTTGAAATTCCGGTCGTTCGGTCTGAAACTTTGATCTTTTTGAACTATTTATTCGGGGATGTAGCTCAGTTTGGCAGAGCGCTGCGTTCGCAATGCAGAGGTCAGGAGTTCGACCCTCCTCATCTCCACCAAGGTTTCAAAATATTAAGACGCGGCAGCTTTCGGCGGCCGCGTTTTTTTGGTCGGAGGAGCATTTCGACTAGTGGTTGTCTGAAAATCCATTAGGATAATATAGCGGCAAAAAGATGTTGCATCTGTGAAACGCTTCTGATATTATCGTTTTCCACTCAATGGAAAATAAAATTAAGGAGATCAATTATGAGCACAAGCAGCCCCGCGTTATCTAACAATTTTAGCTCCGCACTTATTGCCGAGATCGAACAGGAAGCCGCAACAGCGAGGAAATGTCTGGAGCGTGTTCCCGCTGAGAAATTCGACTGGAAGCCGCATGAAAAATCGATGAGTTTTGTCAGGCTCGCATCGCATGTAGCAGAAATGTTCGGTTGGACGCCATCGACCATGCAAGATGCCGAGCTTGATTTTTCAAAAATGGATTATAAGCCTTTCGAACCCGCGACTACCGCCGATCTGGTCGAATTTCTGGATAAAAACGTCGCCGAAGCGATCGAGACTCTGAGAAACTGCGATGATTCCGCTTTCATGGAAAACTGGACGATGAGAAACGGCGAACAGGTCTATTTTACGATGCCAAAGGCCGTCGTTATGCGTTCATTCGTGATGAACCATATAGTTCATCACCGCGGCCAGCTTTCGGTTTATCTGCGAATGAACGATATTCCGGTACCATCCATTTACGGGCCGTCGGCGGATGAGGGGCAGATGTAATTCAAGAGGTTAGCAATGACAATAAACACTGAATTTATAAAAGAGGTAGAACAGGAAGCGGTAGCGACGCGAAAGATGCTGGAACGGATTCCTGCCGAGACTTTCGATTGGAAACCGCACGAAAAATCTATGTCGATGAGCCAGCTTGCCGTTTTGGTTGCGGACATGTTCGGCTGGATCGGAATGATCATAGACAAAGATGAGCTTGATTTCGCGAAAGGTTACAAACAGCCTGAGCCCGCAACGACTCAGGAATTGGTCGACGTCTTCGACAAAAAACTGGCGGCCGGGATCTCAAGCCTGAAGAATGCCGGCGACCCTATTTTCTCCGAAAACTGGACCCTGCGAAATGGTGAAGAGATTTATATGACCTTGCCGAAACTGGACATCGTCCGTCAGACGATCAATCACATGTCGCATCATCGCGGACAGCTTTCGGTTTACCTTCGGTTGAAAGACATTCCGGTTCCACAGATTTACGGGCCTTCGGCCGACGAAGGTTGGACCTAACGGAAATTCAAGTAGATATAATTAAATGACGGGAAGGTTAACCTCTCGTCATTTTTTGCGTTTAATGCTAAAAATGCGAGAATAACGGTTTGATCTGGCACAATGACGATTACCGAACTGACTGAAAAACTTCTAGTTGGCGAAACCCGGGCGATCGCTCGCGCTATCACAAAGGTCGAAAGCGGTGCGGCTGACGCGGGTGAATTGATGAAAGGTGTATTTCCTAAGACCGGAAATGCAATGATTATCGGCATCACGGGTTCGCCCGGAGCGGGCAAATCCTCATTGGTCGATAAACTCGCGATGTTTTACAAGGATCGCGGTGAGAAGATCGGGATAATCTGCGTCGACCCTTCCAGTCCATTTTCGGGCGGGGCTATTCTTGGCGACCGCATCCGAATGAACATTCTCGGCCTGGATAAGAACATTTTTATACGTTCTATGGCTACGCGGGGAAACCTTGGCGGGCTTTCGCGGGCGACGGTCGATGCGGTGGCAATTCTCGACGCGGCGGGTTTCGATAAAGTTATTGTCGAAACGGTAGGTGTCGGCCAGGACGAAGTTGAGATCGTCAAAACGGCTGATGTCTCGGTCGTCGTTCTGGTACCGGGAATGGGTGACGACATCCAGGCAATAAAGGCTGGCATAATGGAGATCGGCGATGTTTTCGTCATTAATAAGGCCGACCGCGATGGTGTTTTGCGTACTCAAAAAGAGCTTGAATCGCTCTTGAGCCTCGCGCACCGTCCGGATATGTGGACGCCGCCGATAGTCAAAACGACCGCAACCGAGAATAAAGGCATCGAAGATCTTTCCAAAGCCATCGAAAGTTATTACGCCTTTCAAAAGGAGGGCGGTGCGAGTTTGACAAGAAAACATGCGATTGCCCGCTGGCGACTTTTGGAACTGCTTCAGGAAAGGCTGCTCTCGGATGTTTTGAATAATGACGGGACCAGCGAAAGACTGGATGCGCTGGCTATGGAAATTGCGAGGAAAACCAAAGATCCTTATTCCGCTGTCGAGGAGATCGTTACATCTCAATGAAAATCAACCATCTCGGTATTGCGACAAAAGATATCTCCGAAGCCCTGAAATTCTGGGGTGACGCCCTGGGTTTGGAGAATGTTCATACAGAAGTTGTTGAAGATCAAAAGGTTCGCGTTGCGATGCTGCCGATCGGCGAAAGCCGTATCGAACTGCTCGAACCGACAAGTGAGGATTCGCCGATAACGAAATTTCTCGAAAAACGCGGCGGCGGCATTCATCATATAGCGGTCGAGGTCGATGATATCGAAGCGTCGCTGGCGAAACTAAAGACACAGGGTATGCGTTTGATCGATGAAAACCCGCGAATCGGAGCGGAAGGCTGTTTGGTAGCGTTCGTACACCCGAGTTCGACAAACGGCGTTCTTCTGGAATTAGTTCAAAAGAAAGAAGTCTGACCGTTGTTGGCGCTCATGCCCTCTGAGGCTTCCGCCGATAGCAGATTTTTGTTATAGTAACCGTTTGGCATTTTGGCATAAAGAGTATTCGAATAGATTTAGCACAAGTGAGGATTTAGACATTGAGTAATTTAACAAAGGGCCTGATTTTATTGTTGGTTGTATTAGGGATCGGGGCCGGTCTCGTTATTTGGAAAAATAAAGTCGGCGGACATTCCACAACCGCTTCTTTTAACAGCATAAGTAAGGAAGAGGTCGAAATGCTGCTGGCGGATGTGGCAAAGGCTAATCCGATGGCGATCAAGCAGTTTGCGGAAAACCCGGAAATGAAAAAGCAGCAGCTCGAAAATTTGAAGCAGCTGCTCGCATTTGCCAGCCAGGCTAAGAAAGAAGGCCTCACGAATGACCCGACCAACAAACAGGAGCTGGATAATATCCGTTCAGAGGTCGCAGCCGTGAATTACGACCGCGAAATCAATAAGGACAAGGGTCCGATGCCGCCGTTCGGCTTTATCACCGAGGATCGCGTCAAACAATTCTGGGGTCAGGGCGAACAGCCGGCTAAGGGATTTTTTGCTTCATTTAAGGATAAAATCGGCCTCGGCGAACCGGATCACGAAATTGCCTTTCAAAAGTTTTTGGATGCAAAGGTAAAAATACTCAGAGAAGGCAATCCTCAAATGAAGGACCGCGAGATCTCGGAAGAGGAAAAAACGCAGGCCCGCGATTTTTTCGCAAAGATCGAGATATACGAGAAA
>JACMMN010000448.1 GCA_014379075.1 Pyrinomonadaceae bacterium
CCATTTCGCTGCTGGTCGTGTAGCTGAATCCCGCGCTCAGATCGATATAACCGGTCGTGTTATTTAACGCGTAGGCGTTAGGTATAGTGGGCTGGGACACGCGTTCGCGTCGAAGGCTGATCGTTTCGACAGCTGCTGTGTCGGCACGTTCGATAGTCATGCTGACCACGCTCCCGCGTTTGCCGCGAACTTTATCGCGAACGATATCGGACGCCTTTCCAGCAATTTTTTCGCCGTTCACAGCGACGATCCGGTCTCCGTATCTGAGCCCGGCCTTGAAGGCAGGTGAACCGGGAAAAGTCGAAACAATATAGGTCTCAACGAGTCCGTTTCTCGAAAAGCCGGAAATACTTGACCCGGTGCCTGAATATTCGCTTTCGTGCTCCCCGAGAAGCTCGGTGAATTCGGCCGCGTCCAAATAATTGGAGTGCGGGTCGAGGATCCGAAGCATCGAATCGATCGACGATTTAGTTAACGAATCGCTATTGAGGCTGCGGCCGCCAACGTGGTACTGGGCAATTATGTTGAGAGCATCCTGAAAATCAGCCGCAACCGTTGCCCGGGATGTTCCTGCATTCGACATGCCTCCCGCGGCGGAAAACGAACTGCCGGGTGCGATCCTGAACGGTTCAGGCGGGGAGATCCTGCTTCCTATCTGCGAAAACACAGGTGCGACACAGAAAAGCAGGACGATAAGACGTATCCCTTTATTTTTCGTCATAATGCACCGCAGAATACAATTCAAGTGAACCGCTGATTTATACGGTATCCCGCCGAAAGCGTTAGCGGATCCAGATCGGCGAACGATTTCCGGTAAATTTCTTTGCCCTGTAGAAATGCCAAATGCCCTTCATATTCCAGCATTTAAATAACTTTATCGAATTAGTTGATTAACGGACGCATTTGGGTGAAAATCAACGCATGCCCGAAGCAAACGAAAATGATCTCTCCGCTAAACTTCAGCGGCTGATCGAGACGATCGATATTGCAAACGTTCTTACCGAACCGCTTACCCTGTCGATCACCAATCTGCTGACCATCTCCGCATCGGATATAAATTCGGACGAAGCGTCCGTACTGATTCGCGACGGCGATCAAGGCAGTCTGAGGTTTCTTGCGGCCATCGGCAAAGTTGCGGAGCAGTTGATCAACATGACGGTACCTGCGGGAAAAGGTATCGCGGGGTTTGTGCTTTCGTCGGGCCAGCCTATGGCGGTTTCGGACGTCGGTGAAGAAGAGACTTTTTATGCAGAGGTTGATAAGACGACCGGATATTCAACGCAAATGATCTTAGCTACGCCGCTCAGGCACAACGGCGAGATAATCGGCGTCCTTGAATACATCAACCGTCGCGGCGAACCGCCGTTCGAACCCTTTACACCGGCCGAAATGGACAAAGCGGCTTTGTTCGCCGACGCCATTGCATCGCTGGTCAATGCATACGAATCGGCAAAGTTGTTCCGGGAGTTGGGAGAGAAGGTTTTGTCCGAAGATGCGAGCCTCGATGTGGCCGAGGTAAGAAGGTGGCTTGCCGGCTTGCGCGACTCGGCTGAACACCGAGAAATGATGGATCTGGCTGTTCTGATCCGCGAGATCGTCAGCCGCGGTGACGCCGAGCGCCAATTGTGCAGGGAAGTGCTTGGAGCGGTTTTGAAATATTCCGACACCGGCAGCGACACCAGCTTTTTAAGTTTTTGATCCGTTTTTATGACGACTGTTTCCGGATACGAGCAAACCGAATATTCGACAAAAGCGATATATTTCCAACTCGACGACAATTGGAGAAGAGCGTCGGGGAAAGGTGTGAGCGTTGCGATCGTCGACAGCGGCATCGATACCAAGCATCCGGATCTCGGCGGCAGGATAGTAGATTCCGTTGAGGCACGCATCGACAATAAACGGATCATTTTCGACACGTCCGATGCGGGAGACTCCGCCGGGCACGGAACTGCGTGCGCCGGGATAGTCGCCAAGATCGCACCTGACGCGGAGCTGCATAGCATCAAGGTCCTCGGAGCCGGAGGTTTAGGCGACGGACAGGCGTTTTTAGCGGGACTCGAATACGCTATCAAAAAGCGTTTCCACGTTATTAATTTAAGTCTAGGTACGACCAAACCACAATTCTTTTCGCCGCTTCACGATTTGCTCGACCGTGCCTACCAGGCCGGCTGTATTGTCGTTGCGGCGGCGAACAATCTTCCGCACCCGAGTTTTCCATCCGTTTTTTCATCTTCGCTGATCTCCGTTATCAAAAGCGAAGAGACTGACCCGCTAAATTTCGGTTTCCATTATGGAGAGGTCATCGAGTTGACCGCTCCGGGCGTGAACGTCCGGACACCCTGGCCCGGCGGCGGCCACAGGAATCTGACTGGCAACAGTTTCGCGTGTCCTCATATCGTCGGAGTGATCGCCCTACTGTTAGAAGCTCATCCAGATCTGACTCCGTTTCAGGTGAAGTCGGCATTGTATTCAATCGCTAAGGAAAATCAGAATCCCGGGGACGAGGGTTGAGGAATTGAAATGATAGGATTAACGCGGATGATCCAGGGTTTTCCGCACGATTCGACCCAAATGTTTCGAGAGTGTAAGGTTTTTGAATAACGTGAGCGGAAGCAAATCTTGTCTTGTCAGTCGAAATGACGGCGCCACCGATAGCGTTAACGATAAAATTATCAATGTTTTAGCGTTTCGAGTCGTTGATAGGTGTATCTTTTTTATATAAGATCGCGGTTCATTTTCCCTCAGGCAGAAATAAGGAAATGCCTGCGAAGTTTCCTAGCCTATAGGTTCACTTCTTAGTATGCCGACCTATGAGAATAAAAGTTAAAGGGCAAACCGCCGGATATTTGCCAGCTTCC
>JACMMN010000449.1 GCA_014379075.1 Pyrinomonadaceae bacterium
CAGCATATCCAGAATGATTATGTCGACGAACCGAATCTCGAAAAAGTTCGTTTCGGTGCATTGCGCGGACTCGTCGGCGGACTCGACCCTTATTCGTCATATTTGACCGCCCAGCAGGTGACTGATTTCAACGCTGCTAAAACAACGAATAGAGTCGGCATCGGCGCCGAATTTTCCCAGGTCTCGCTCTATCTCTATGTCGTTTCCGTGGTTAAAGGCTCGACCGCTGAAAAGGACGGACTGAAGGCCGGCGATGTCGTCGAATATATTGAAAACAAGGCGACCCGCGATATATCTCTTTATGACGCCCGTCAGATGATAAACGGCGATGCGGGAACGGCTGTCAGCTTACGTGTACTTCGTGCAGGTGAAAAACCGCAGACGCTAAAAATCACACGCGGTGCATCAAAGGCCCCGGCGGCCGAATCGCGTATTGAATCGGGCAAAACCGGCGTCATCAAGATCTACACATTGGATAGCGGCGAATCTAATGCCATTCGCACGCAGGTTCAGAGCCTTGCAAAACAGGGTGTCGAAAAGATCGTACTCGACCTTCGCAGCGTCGCCACCGGTAATTTGAACGAAGCGGTGTCGGTCGCCAATCTATTTATTAAAGACGGCGAAATTGCCAAAGTGATCGGGCGTGATGCGAAAGTCGTCAAGACATTTGCGGCCGACCCCTCGAAAGCCGTGTTTGACGGTAAGCTTGCCGTGCTGATCGATCTGGGGACAGCCGGTGCCGCCGAGGTAGTTGCTTCGGCGATACTTGATCGCAAACGGGGCGAGGTCGTGGGCGAACGCAGTTTCGGTTCGGGAACTGAACAGCAGCTTTTCACGCTTCGCGGCGGTGACGGCTTGCTCTTGACAACGGCAAAATGGGCATCTGCGTCCGGCGTGCCTTTCCTCGGTGACGACCGTGCGACGATGGGCGTTAAACCATCTGTCGAAGTAAAGCGGCCGGATACTCCGGAGCCGATCGAAGTCGAAGAATTGATAGACCAGAACGACGAGCAGAACCAGAATCCGCAGCCTTCTCCGTCGCCCGCCGTTGAAACGAAACCGGAGCCGAAGAAGATCGTCGAAGATATTCAGCTTAAAAAAGCGATCGAGATACTGCAGGATAAGACCCAGGCCGCAAAAGCAGCCGGAGCGGAATAAAGCAGTAAATTATTAAGTTCATTTGCCGCAAAAAAGCACAAAAGTCGCAAAGAGATTATTTCTTTTGCGATTTTTTGTGCTTTTTTTGATCTTAGCTTACCTCCAGCCGATGAAAACCGGCCACTTTCCTTGTTGTCGCGTTTTGCGAAGACTGCTAAAATCACTAGCTAATGGCTGGCAAACAATATGTCGTGCGTCCTCTAGATGAACGCGACCTCAACGAGTGGTTCAGGCTGCGCACGCTCCTTTGGGATGCGACCGCGGAGGACGATCACAAAACGGAAATGCTCGACATAATAGAGCACCCGGATTCACAGTTGGTGCTCGTAGCGGAGAATGGTAAGGAGAGCCTCGTCGGGTTCTTAGAGGTAAGCATCCGCCCGTTTGTCGAAGATTGCGAAACTGACCAGGTCGGCTATCTGGAAGGCTGGTTTGTCGATCCGGCGCATCGGAATGTGGGCATCGGCGGCGATTTGGTTCGAATGGCGGAAGTTTGGGCACGCGAGAAAGGCTGCACTGAAATGGCATCCGACGCCGAGGTCGGCAACGAACCGAGCCTTGCCGCTCATCAAAAGCTGGGTTATGAAGAAACATCGCGGCTCATTCATCTCCGAAAGGATTTGAAATAGGGTCTTTTGAGTGGTTCTTCGCTAACCCGAGACACGCTGAAGCGTAAACTCAGAACGCAATTATATGAAATTCGGCTCCCTAATCGTAAAATTCCTAATTTGCCTGCTTTTCACCGCGGCTATCTCAACCGCACAGTCCTCAAATCAGAACTTTCCGACGCCGGTCACCACCAACGAGATCACCGGAACTATTCCGTCCCGCGACATCGGCGATTCGCGGCTCACTACATTTTATTATGGATTCGATGGCGAGCAGGGTGATATGTTCGTCAATCTGGTGACGAAAAATTTCACCGGCGACATTGATCTGTTTATGGTCAGCGGCCTGCGTTCGCTGACAAAGGTTGTGGTATATGCCGATCTTGCTGAAAACGAGACCGGCCGTGTCATCTATCTAAGAAA
>JACMMN010000450.1 GCA_014379075.1 Pyrinomonadaceae bacterium
AAAACAAAGCTGTCCGCAATGGCGTTCGTTATATCCGGACCGGACGAAACGGGATTTTGAAGAGATCACGGCATCGCTGGCGCTTTGGCATGGTGAGGATTACGGGTTTAAGAAAAGCAAAAAGTTCGTGACGATTGCGAATACATGTTTTTTTGCAGAAGCCCGCGCGTCAGCAAGGGCGGAGTGAGAATGGCCGCGAAATGGCACAGAAAGCGCTCAAAAGGTTTCTTTGTCCTTCTTGCTCCGTTTTGCGGGTAAATGTCTTTAGGGCAAATTTGTATGAATCGCCCTTGCTAAAGCGCGGGCTTCCGCATCAGGAGTTCCAGCAGTTGATCCGGATAATCGGTCATGATTCCGTCCACGCCGAGTTCGATCAAACGCTGCATGTCGGCGGGGTCGTTTATCGTCCAGACGTGGACCTTTAGATTGCGTTCGTGGGCGGCGTCGACGAACTGTTTTGAAACGACCTGTAGTGCTCCGAGGTTTTCCGGTACCTGCAGGGCCTGCATCGGCGGGCTGTATGAGCGGCCGATGCCCGTTTTGGATAATGCAAGGAACTCGCTGACTTCGGACGGGCTGGCGGATGTTGCGACTTCCGGGCATTCACGGCGAAAATCGTCGAGATTTGTTTGATTGAACGAGCCTATGATCACTTTGTCGGTCATTTTCCGCTCGCGAACAAGCTCGCACAAAGGCCCGGTGATAGGCGGTGTTTGCTGTTTCGGTTCGATGTTGAAGGTCATCTCAGGCAAGGCCTCGAAAATTTCCCGTAATGTCGGGATCGAAACTCCTTTGCCGCGAAACGGATAGGTTTTGCCGTCGTCAGGTGTAAATAAGTAGCCAGCGTCGAATTTTTTGAGAGCGTCGAGTGTCAGATCATGCACTCGTCCGCTGCCGTTTGTCGTGCGTGCGACATCGCCGTCGTGCATTACGACCAAAGTTCCGTCGGCGGTGCTGCGAATATCGAGTTCCAGGACATCGACGCCCATTTTCGCGGAGTAAACAAAAGCCTCGAGCGTATTTTCCGGGATCAAGCCGCCGCCGCCGCGATGGGCAAAAACGAGAACGGGCGATGCACGGCCCTTGAACACTGATCTTTCAACCGCCGCTTCCCCGGTCTGAAATGCCAGGTAAATATAGATCGATAAGGCACAGAAAATCACTCCGAGCAAAAAAACACCGAACCACTTTGCCAACTTTCGCAGCACAAATTCTTCTTGAACTAACCTAACGCTGTTCGCAATTTATCCAAAGCGCCTTCCAGCACCGAATCTTCGCGGGCGATGCAGATACGCATGAATCGATCCCACGTATCGCTGTCCGCAAAAGCGCTTCCGGGAACGGCACCGACTCCCGCTTTTTCCATCAGCATTTCATTGAATGGAAGGGCGTCCGAATACTGTTCCGGGATTTTCGCCCAGAGATAAAAGGCCGAACCGGAGTTGTAGATGTCGAAACCGAGGTCGGTGATAGCCTCGGAAAAATTACGGCGTTTCGCGTCGAATTTATCGCGGAGCTTCGAGTAATAGTTTTCGTCGGCCATCAAAACTTTCGACAAAGCGGCCTGCAGCGGTGTCGCCGGGCAGACGTAGATGACATTCGCGGCGTTGTTGATCGGGGCGATGAGTTCACCTTTTCCGTAAGCGTAGCCGAGCCGCCAGCCGGAGATGTTCCACGATTTCGAGAACGAATTGACCGTGATCGTCCGCTCCCACATTCCGGGCAGAGACGCGATCGGGGTATGCGGATTTTCGCCGGTCACGTAATGTTCGTAAACTTCGTCGGAAATGACGAGCAGATCGAGCGCTTGGGCGACGTCGGCCACGGCTTCGAGCTCGGTTTGCGTCATTACCTTTCCGCTCGGGTTCGCGGGCGAACAGACGATTATGGCCTTCAGCGGAAACTCGCTGCGGTCCTTCAATTCCTTGCACCGGGCAAGCAGATCGTCTTTTTCGAAATGAAGATCTTCGTCGAGTTCGAATGCTTCGGTCTTGCTGCCGAATTCTTCCATGATGCGGCGGTGATAAGGATAATACGGCTCGAAGACTAGCGCGGATCTGCCTCGGAGATAAGCCTGGGCGATGCCGATCAATGCCCCGGTACCGCCGTTCGTGACCATCAGTTCAACCGGCGTTGCGTCGATATCGACCTCGATTCCGTTGTATTTTTTGATCTTTTCGGCGACCGCTTTCCGCAAACCGGCATCGCCTTCGCTGGCTCCGTAATGATTCTGGCTGGCCGCGATTATACGAGCCGCTTCGGCCGCCAATTGAGGGTCGATCGGCAGTTCGGACTGGCCCTGAACCAGATTGCCGCTCGGCGGAACAAGCCGGGTTATGGCGCGGATATCGGGCTTCACTTTCTTAACTTTTGCTTCCATCATATCTACTAAAATATCAGTTTTTCCGGCTTATTCTAAATGCGGAAATTGTTTTATTGCCGTGGGACAATGACATTATTTATCGCCGTAATCCGCGTGAATGGTTGAGAAGGATGCTTCCAAATGAGATAGGAGATAATTATGTTTTTACTTATGATCGCCTTGTTCGGCTTGCTAGTCCCTAACGGTATCTTTGTCTATTGGCTGCTGACGGAATTTAACGGTCCGGGCGACGTGTTAAATAATAAACTCGCGCTCGGATTTATAATCGAAGCGTTTGTCGTGATGATCCTGCTCGCCTATTATTTCGCGGTAGATCCACTGGGCAAAATTCGCTGGTATTGGTTCATCGTTTTTTCGCTGGTCGGCGGAATCGGATTTGGGATTCCTTTCTATTATTGGGTAAATAAGAGAGTCGTTTCGGCTCCGACCTCTTCCACTCAAACGATGTAAATAACGGGTCAGAACCACCTGCGTCAGCGGGCGATTCTGACCCGCTCCGGCCAACCCCCAGCTGCTACAGCTTGCTGACGAAATGATTTCCAGTCACCCAAAATCGCCACGGCATTTCGGCATATTCTTCAGCGTAATCTATGCCGATGCGCTTTCCGGCGGCTATTTCATCCGGTGCAAAAGTTTTGTGATCTTCAACCCAAATCCGGTCATCCGCCAAATTTTCGCCGTTCAGGCTTTTATCGATTCCCATCGCAATACAGAGCTTTCCCGGCCCTGATGTTAGATTCTTATCGGGCACTGGGCCTCGCCGCTCGCGCATTATTTCGATGCCTTCGACGGGTTCGACTGCGCGAATCAGTACGACGTGCGGATGCTCGGCCGGGCCGGTCACGAAATTTAGCTGGTAATACATTCCGTAGATAAAGAAAACATAGACATGGCCGCCTTCCGCATAGGTTATCTCGTTGCGTTTCGTGCGCCGGCGGTTGAAGCTGTGAGCGGCCTTGTCGATCTCGCCGAGATAGGCTTCGGTCTCGACGATCATCGCCGAAACGCGTTCGCCGGATCCGGATAGTACGACAAGTAGTTTTCCCAGAAGATCGACGGCGATCTGCAGCGTATTTTCCCGGAGAAAAAAGTCGCGAACGAGTTTCATGATGGTCAATACTACGGAACGGCGTTTGCTGTTAACACATCCACCTGGAGAAAAAGCCCGATGCGCGTATAGAAATAGTACGGAAATTGGAGGTCAGTCAAATGTTACTAAAACACATTATGAATGAGAGTTGTGCCGTTTGCACGGAATCGACGCCGCTCGAACAGGTATTTGAAAGTATGCAGCGATCCGGCGATCCGTTTGCGGTCGTGGTCGAGAATAATGCTCATAGAAAGCCCATCGGCATCATTACCGAATACGACATCTGTTTCCAGATCGTGGGACGAAGCAGAAATCCCAAAGGAATGGCGGCAGCCAACGTCATGAATACGAGGATCGTCAAAGCGGGCCGAGATCAAAGTGTGTCGGACTGCGTAAAATTGGCTGAAAAAAGCGACACTGCGAGAATATTGGTCGTCGATGAGAACGGCATTCTTTGCGGCACAATCAGCCGCGACGATCTAGCCCGGTCGAGGCGTTTGACCGCCGATAATGGATTGTCGCATCGGCCATATGCAGATCTTCAAGTGTCGCGAATGGATAGAATTTTTTAGTGACAGCGGAGAAAATTAAATGAAAGTAGAAGAAATAATGACACATAACCCTGCTTGCTGCCCCGCGGATACGGGGCTGCAGGCAGTTGCGAAAATGATGGTCGACTACGATTGCGGCTGCATTCCGGTCGTGGACAATCTCGATTCTAAAAAGCCGGTCGGAATCGTTACCGACCGTGACATCTGCTGCCGGGCGGTAGCGGAAGGGAGAAATCCGCTCGACCTGACCGCAAAAGACGTCATGACCAAGAATGTGGTTACAGTAACGCCCGGGATGAGCGTTGAGGATTGCTGCAATCTAATGGAAGAAAACCAGATAAGGCGGATCGCGGTTGTTGACGACGCGGGTTCGTGCTGCGGGATAGTCGCCCAGGCGGACATCGCAGTCAATGTAAGCGATCAAAAAACGGCCGAAGTCGTACAGGAAGTCTCGAAAGCCGCCGCGTGATCAAGCACGAATTACGATTTCGAACGAACACAAATTCGTAATTCGTAATTTGAAATTCGTAATTACTCGGGATAATAGATCAGCTCGACAATATTGCCGCCGATGCCCTTTGTATAAAAGGACGACGTACCGTCGCGATGCGGTTTGATGGGCCGCTTTTCCCTTTCGGCGGCTGCGGTCAGTTCTTCGAGCGTTTCGACCTTCATTCCGATATGCTCCGGGTGCTTCGATTCTGGCGGCAGGAGGGCGATGCCAAAGCCGTTCGAATCGCGCATCATCGCCCAATCCTCGTAAACGGTTTCCACGGAAAACCCGAGTTTCTTATATTCCTCGACGTCGCGCAGCATATCGTCGGTTTTTACCGCCAAATGATCGACCGTGCCGCTAAATCTTATATCGGACATAACTATTTACCTCAGTACACTATTTTAACAGAGAATGCCAGAGTAAAATACGGCGCATATATGATAAATTTCTAGATAGGATCAGTATCTGATTTCCGGATGTGAAGGCAATTTCTCTTTTCTGATCTTTTTCTTTTTTCGTGTATTTCGTGGATAACGTTTTTAAGAATTTTGTCCACGAAATACGCGAAAGAAGAAAAACAAACTAAAGAATTAAACTAGCCTATTAACATTTAGATTCGGCCTCAAATAACGATTCCCACCGCTCTATTTTATGAAGATTGTTTCCCTTTTGCCGTCGGCTACAGAAATTCTTTGCGCTCTCGACCTCGAAGACAGCATTGCCGCAATTACCCACGAATGTGATTTTCCGCCGCATATCGCGGGCAAGCCGGCAATTACATCAAGTAAGATCGACCACGAAACGATGACCAGTAAAGAGATCGACCACGCCGTTCGAACGCAGTTGGACGGCCACGGCTCGATCTACGGCCTCGACACGAAGCCGGATCTGATAATTACGCAGGAGCTTTGCGATGTCTGTGCGGTTAATTATAAGACTGTCCAAAAGGCGGCGAAAATCTACGTCGCTGATGCACAGGTCGTTTCGCTCGAACCAAATACGATCGGCGATATCTTCGAAAATATCAGGACTGTCGGCGAAATCACCGATACAATTTCAAAAGTAGAGGAAGTGGTGGCCGAATTGGAGACCCGCCTGCAAACTATTCGCGAGAAAACGGCGAATATTGAAAATCGCCCGAAAGTTTTCATGCTCGAATGGCTCGAACCGCCTTTTGCTCCGGGACACTGGGTTCCCGAACAGGTCGAAATTGCCGGCGGATCAACCGTTCTCGGCAAGGCGGGCGAGCGCTCCGTCGCGACAACCTACGAAGCGATCCGCGAATCAAATCCTGACGTGATGGTTTTGATACCATGCGGATATTACACCAGCGATATTTTGCGGCAATTAAAAAATACTTATTTTCCGGCAAATTGGAAGGACATAAACGCCGTGAAGAACGGCGAGATCTGGGCGCTCGATGCGACGAGCTATTTTTCGCGTCCGGGGCCGCGGGTCATCGATGGGGCCGAAATACTCGCGAAGATAATTCACCCGGCAATTTTCGGCACGCCTTTGGAACATGAAGCCATTAGAGCACCGCCGGAAATGCTCCGTTTTCAGAGCCGTCCATAGAACGGGCTGCTAAAATGTTAGAGTACCAGGATAGAACGCGTCGCCGCTATTATTTTTGTGTCATGGAGTTCGTCCGCCATGAGGTTTGTCTTCTTTTTCCTTCGTTCATCTTGATCCGTGGTAACCGGTCTAAACCATAAATTGCCTAAGTTTATGAAATTTATAGCTTTATTTTTCTTTTTGATCGTTCTCGCATTCGATGTCTATCCGCAAAAGGCCGGTGAAGTGTTGGCTACTGCCGCCGGCCTGAGTTTCACGCCCGATTCGCTTTCCGAGAACGGGCGTAAGATCTTCAACGATCAAAAGGCCACTCTTGCTAACGCCAGATCGGAAATTCTTTCGCAAATGCTGGCGGATATGCTGCTCGAAGCCGAAGCGAAATCTAGGAATATTTCCGTTGAAACTCTTGTCGAGACCAAGGTCAAAAAAATTCCCGTCCCCTCCGCCGCCGATATCAAAGCGGTCTATGACGCGAATCGGGCCGCGTTGGGCGACAAAACGCTTGAAGAGGCGAAAAAGGAGATCGTCGAATACCTGCTCCGTGAGCCGGAGCAAAAAGCGTTGCAGAGCCTGATCGACAGTCTGAAGATCAAGCACAAATTTGCATTAGGAAAAGATGTAAACGCGGCAAATCTCAATCCGATGGAATCGCTCGGCGGCATTAATGGACGATCGCTTGCGGTTCAGGAGTTCGAAGCGAAAAACAAAGGGACGCTTTATGACATTCAGGCCGAGATCGCCGACGAAATAAAAGCCGACCTGGAAAATTCGATCTTTTCGACACTTCTCGCCGCGGAGGCCAAATCGAGAAGCATGGAAGCAGGCGACGTTTATGCGGCCGAGATCACGAATAAGATGCGTGAATTCTCGGATGAGGAAAAAGCGGGCCTGCAAACCGCATTCAAGAAAACCCTGTTTGCAAAATTCAACGTCAAAATATTATTGAAGGAGCCAGTGCCGTTTGTGCAGGATATTTCGGCCGACGACGATCCGTCGCAGGGCAAGGCGGCGGCTCCGGTCACGATAATAATGTTCACGGATTTTCAGTGTCCGGCGTGCTCGGCCACGCATCCCGTTTTGAAGAAGGTCGTGAGCGAATACGGCGACAATGTACGATTCGTCATCCGGGATTTCCCGCTGACAAACATTCATGAAAACGCCCTTGCGGCGGCCCGGGCCGCCAATGCCGCCAATTTACAGGGAAAGTTCTTTGAGTTCATCGACATTTTATACCGCAATCAAACCATGCTGGATACCGATTCCTTAAAGAAATACGCAGCCGGACTAGGTTTGAATGTGAAGCAGTTTGAGATAGACTTATCAAGCGAAAAAATTGCCGCGGAAGTGGGAAAGGATATGGCTGACGGGAAGAAATACGGGATCGGCGGCACCCCGGCGATCTTTGTGAACGGCGTCAAGGTCCGGCGGCTTTCGGCCCAGGCTTTCCGCGATGCGGTCGATAAAGCCTTGAAAAAATAGCGGCTATCAAAATATGCGATCATACTTTCTTTTTTGCGCGTTTGTGACGGCCTTTGCGTGCGGCGGACAGCCTACCGTAACCAACATTAATGTCGCCACTGCAAATAACACCAACACCAACAAGGCTTCAGCGAGTGTGACGATTTACACATACGACATTGTCAAAACTTACCCCCACGACCCGAAAGCTTTTACCCAAGGGCTCGTTTTTCATGAAGGATTTTTGTTCGAAGGCACGGGCGGGAAACCGTCCAGAGGCGACGATTTCTTCTCATCAGTCAGGAAAGTAGCTCTGGAATCGGGCAAGGTTCTGCAAAAATACGATGTGCCGCCGGAATTTTTCGGCGAGGGAATCACTATCCTGGGTGAAAAGGTCTATCAATTGACCTGGCAGGAACGAACGGGCTTCGTCTATAATCTCAGCGATTTCAAACTGTTGAAGGAAGTTCGCTACGTCGGCGACGGCTGGGGTTTGACCAACGACGGGACAAATTTGATCATGAGCGACGGCACCCACGTGATCAAGATCATTGACCCGGAAACTTTCCAGACGCTGCGTACAATTGTGGTCATGAACGAAAAAGGCCAGCCTTTGATGAAATTGAACGAACTCGAATATATCGGCGGCGAGATCTGGGCCAACGTATGGGAAACCGGCTGGATCGTCCGCATAGATCCGGCCACCGGCAAACTGCTCGGGCGGATCGACCTCAACAAACTGGCCGACGACGAAATGAACAGCAATGAAAACGCAGACGTCCTCAACGGCATCGCCCACGACGCGGCAAGCGGGCGAATTTTCGTTACGGGAAAAAATTGGAAACGGCTGTTTGAGATCAAGGTAAGGCCGAAATAATTTCGATGACAGACAGCGACCAAAAGTTTATGCGGCGCGCTATCGCCCTGGCTCTTGAAGGCGTTGACGATAACGGCGGCGGGCCGTTCGGCTGCGTCGTGGTCAAAAACGGCGAGATGATCGGCGAGGGCCACAATCAGGTGACATCGGCGAACGACCCGACGGCTCATGCGGAGGTTGTCGCGATCCGCGATGCATGTAACCGCCTCGGCACCTTCCAGCTCGACGGCTGCGTCATTTACACATCCTGCGAACCCTGCCCGATGTGCCTCGGAGCGATCTATTGGGCCCGGCCGGAGAAGATATTTATTGCCTGCAACCGCGAAGACGCCGCTGAAGCGGGATTTGACGACGCTTTTATCTACGACGAGATCGGGAAAGAGCCATCGGAAAGATCCGTGCCGACAGTGAATATTCTGAGAGACGAAGCACTTGCAGTATTTCAGGCCTGGATGGACAAGACGGACAAGATCGAGTATTAAAAAGGCATGTGAAGATGTTGATCCACAGATGAACACGGATGTACACAGAAAGATTTTTTTAGTTTCC
>JACMMN010000007.1 GCA_014379075.1 Pyrinomonadaceae bacterium
TGCATAGGCGGTAATGTCCACGCGCAAACTAAATCCGCAATAAAATCTGCAAATACAAAGGAGAGATCAGTGTCCAAAATTGCAAAAGGAACCTTTGAAGTAAAAGTAACGCCGCAACCGGCCGAAGAAAATGTCGGCGACCCGACAATAGGAAGATTGTCTTTGGACAAACAGTTCACCGGCAATTTGATTGGCGGCAGCAAAGGCCAAATGCTCGGAGCCCAGACGGAAATAGAGGACTCGGGCGGTTACGTCGCGCTCGAACGTTTTAAGGGAACACTCGACGGAAAAAAAGGCTCTTTTGCCTTGCAGCATCTCGGCACGATGCAGGGCGGAAAATTCGATCTCAATGTTAGTGTCGTGCCGGACTCCGGAACAGGTGAGCTAAAAGCCATTTCAGGAAAAATGAAGATTATCATTGAAGGCGTTAAGCATTTTTATGAGTTCGAATACTCATTTATTAAAGCAAATTAAAAGTGCGATTGATCAACGCTATACGATGCCAAAGGTTCTGAAATTAAGTAACGGTGGAATATGGGTTTATTTTGACGGCAATGGCACACTGCCTGAAAATCAAATAACGCCCACACTTCAAACGAGACATACGAAAGAATCCAGAATTGAATTATTCTTGGAAACGCTCAAACTCGAGATTGAAAAATTCGGTCAAAAAACGTTGAAGGTTTCAACTCTGATGGAACGTTTTTCTATTGGAAAGCGGAGCTCTAAAAATCTAATAACTATAAAGGAAAAATTGGCTTCTGAAGGGCTATATACACAACCCGAATATTCAAATGAACTCAGAATAGGCAGCACGTTGCGAATTCCTACCTATCCGGTCAGACAACCGGGCGAATTATTTGCTAAGGAAAAAGATTTAGAAGACTTTGTCGCTAAAAACGAACTCTATACAAAGCTCAACATCAGCAGCGTTGAAAGACAGCACAGACCAAAAGGAACCAAGGACAAATTGGACTTTAAAGGCAATTGTGAGAATGAACAAATTGCCGTATTAGAATTAAAAAACAGAGGCGGAGGCAAATCCGCAGTTGAGCAGGTTTTAAGATATGCGGGCCTATTAAAACGAGAATTCCCGAATTGTAATGTAAGGATGATTCTTGTTACAGGCATCCAAAACCGTGAAACCGAGCTAGCTATAAATGGAATGCAACCTGAGCAACGAAAATCCTTCGAATGGTATTTATACAAGTATCACAAAGATATTGACAGTCTTGAATTCGAACGGGTTGAAATTAGCGTTGCCGATTCTTTACATAAATGTGAGTTACGATGTCCGGTACATTGCTTGAAGTAAATGTTTTTTCCCGACTCTTAAAAAACTCGACATTTGGCGAACCGGCAAAAACTTCTTCGTTAAACGATTCCACCAACTAGATCGTACTCATGAGCCTCGGTTATCTTTACGTTGTAGATCTTGCCTACCTTGGGGTCGAGGTCTTCCGGCATATCGTTGATAAGAATGTAGCCATCGATTTCCTGCGTCTGGCCTTCGAGGCGGCCTTGGAAGAGGAGATCGGATTCCTGGGATAAGCCTTCGAAGAGAACCTTATATGTTTTCCCGATCTTGGCTTTATTGTTCGCTTTGCTGATCTTTGCCTGTTCCTTCATCAAACGGTTCCGGCGCTGTTTGGCGGTTTTTGCATCGACCTTGTCCGGCAGACCGAAGGCGGCGGTTCCCTCTTCGTCTGAATAGGTGAATACGCCAAGGTTGTCGAAACGGCAATTTTGAACGAATTTTATCAACTCTTCAAAATCTTCATCCGTTTCGCCGGGAAAACCCGTGATGAATGTCGTTCGGATTGCAATGCCCGGAACCTTTTCGCGAACTCTTCGAATCAGTTTTTCAAGGCTTTCACGGTTTCCGCCGCGTTTCATCAATTTCAGAACGTTTCGCGAAGCGTGCTGGAGCGGCATGTCAAGATATTTCACCGCCTTCGGCGTCTCGGCAATTGCGGCGAGAAAAGCATCGGAAATATGTGTAGGGTATGCGTACATGCACCGAACCCATTCGACCTCTTCGATCTCCCCAAGTGCCCGGATGAGAGCCGCTAGAGCATCGACTTCGCCGAGGTCCTCGCCATAACGCGATGAATCCTGTGCGATCAAAACAAGTTCCTTCACACCTTGCTTTGCCAGATCGCGAGCTTCCGCAATGATCGACCCGAAACGGCGCGAACGAAATGACCCGCGCATTCCGGGGATCGAGCAAAAAGCACATGGACGGTCACAGCCTTCGGCGATCTTGATGAATGCCGTGTGTGAATCGGTCGCGCGCATCCGCGGCGAATATTCGTCGTAAAGATATGTCGCGGTTTTGTTTCCGATCGGTGAGATCGTTAGTTCGTGAGCGTCAAATTCTTCGTCGGCGGCTTTGAGAATGTCATTGACCTGCGACGTGCCGATGAATGCATCGACCTCCGGCAGTTCCTTCATCAAATCGTCACGATAGCGCTCGACAAGACAGCCGGCGACGATGACACGGGTCGCTTTCCCGTTTGCTTTCAGTCGCGTGGCTTCGAGGATCGCATCGACCGATTCCGCCTTGGCCGATTCGATAAACCCGCAGGTATTGACCACGACCGTGTCGGCTTCCTCGGCATTATTCGTAATTTCGTAACCAGCCTCGGCAAGCTGTCCCATCATAACTTCCGAATCCACAAGATTCTTCGGGCAGCCGAGGCTGACAAATCCAACTTTTTTCATAAGAATTAACCACGAATTTTACTAAAAATCACGAATGATCCATTTTACTTTCGTGCTGATTCGTGGCTGCTAAGCTGTTTAACCAAGTTTCAATCTCGAGCGATTCCGCGCTCGACAAATATTTTTCACCAAACCGCACGCGATTGTATTTCTCCGTGATTTTAACGGCTTCCGGAATGTTCAGCGCAAATGCAAACTCAAGTGGAGTTTGATGCGGCTCGCGATTGAAACCTTTGCTTGCTAAAACCGTTTGCATGCGTTCGTAAAACTCTATCACACTCGCTCGATTTGTTCCTTTCACCCAATTAAGGAGCCGTTTCCATATCGGCATCTTCGCCGTCCGGCGATAGAGCCATAACAAAAGGAACACACCAAAAACGATCGCCGTCAGATACGCAAATCCGTATCCGGCCGCAGCGGCACTGGCTTGTAGGCCTTGATCGCCGCGAAACTCTTTCCACCACTGGGAAAATCTTTCCTGCGCGCTGCCCAGACATGATGACGTTTTACTTTGATATTCGACAACGCTCTTGCGGACCGAAGTAAACAACGAACGCTGCTCCTGATTGTCGAACGCGACAAAATACTGTATCCAAA
>JACMMN010000067.1 GCA_014379075.1 Pyrinomonadaceae bacterium
AAAGTCCAAAGTTGGGATTTGAGATTTTCATCGAAAAGTTCTTGGTTCGTAAGTGTATAGAACCCCGGTCGCTACCGCTCTCGGTACTGACAAGAATCACTTGCAAGCTTGAACTCAGAACATTAGCCGATTCCGGCTAGTTGGAAACGGGCGTCGGCTTTTATGCGTTCGATCAGGCGGGAAGTTTCCTGGGTTAGGCGTTTGGTCGTTAGATAATGGTCGGCCTCGGTTTTTGCGGTTTCGAGGATTTCGAGATCGCGGATGATGTTGGCGATACGGAAAGTTTGAATGCCTGATTGGCGTGTGCCGAGAATTTCGCCTTGGCCGCGAATCTCGAGATCTTTTTCAGCAATGCGAAAACCGTCGTTGGTTTCTTCCATAATGCCGAGGCGTTCCTTGGCGACAGCGGTTTTCTTATCGCCGGTCAGCAGAACGCAAAAGCTCTGTCCGGCACCGCGGCCGACTCGTCCGCGTAATTGATGAAGCTGCGACAGGCCGAAGCGTTCAGCGTGTTCGATGACCATGAGTGAAGCGTTCGGCACATCTACGCCGACCTCGATGACTGTTGTAGAAACAAGAATATTCAGCGAACCGGCGACGAATTGGCTCATTATTTCTTCCTTGTCGGCGGATTTCATTTTGCCGTGGAGCAGGCCGATCTTGTGCTGCGGGAAAACTTTGTCGCGCAGTTCCTCGAACATTTTCGTTGCCGCTTTCAGGTCGAGTTTTTCGGATTCTTCGATGAGCGGATAAACGATATATATTTGCCGGCCGAGGGCGATCTCGCGTTCGATGCCTTTGTAAACGCCGCTTCGCTGATCTTCGCCGAGGACGACAGTTTTTACGGGTGTTCTGCCGGGCGGCAGTTCGTCGATGATAGATTCATCGAGATCGCCGTAAACGGTCATTGCCAGCGAACGGGGAATCGGCGTCGCGGTCATCACGAGAATATCCGGATTATAGCCGAGAGCCCGTAACTCGGCCCGCTGGAGAACACCGAATCGGTGTTGCTCGTCGATGATGGCAAGTCCAAGATTTTCAAACTCTACAGCGTCCTGAATTATCGCGTGGGTTCCGACGATCACTTGAATCTCGCCATTTGCAATGTCAGCTTGTACTTTACGTTTATCCGCCGCCTTCAGGCTTCCGGTTAAAAGCCCAACGCGATAGGAAGTGTTTTCGAAAAGTTTCAGAGCATTTCGGGCGTGCTGATCGGCCAGGATTTCGGTCGGAGCCATCAGCGCGGCTTGATAGCCGTTTTCCATAGCGGCGAACATCGCCAGGAATGCAACTATCGTTTTACCGCTGCCGACGTCGCCCTGAATAAGGCGGTTCATCGGCGCGTCGGATTTCATATCGTCAAAGATTCGTGCGATGACGCGATTTTGAGCGGTGGTTAATTTAAAGGGTAAAAGCTTCTCAATGCGGCTGAAAATAGTGTCGGAAATCTCGATGACCGTTCCCTTCGGTTCTTTCTGACGTTCGCCGCGCTTGAGCTGTAAGGCAAATGATACCCAGAAAAATTCTTCGAAGATGAGACGCAGATGAGCCTTGCTGCGAAACATTTCATATTCGGAAATCAAAGTATTTTCGGGCGGGAAGTGAATTTCCTCGATTGCCTGATGGCGCGGAATAAGTTCGTGGCGTTTTAATACATCGTCCGGCAGATTTTCATCAACAGATGAACGATCAAGATTTCGCAGCACGTCGAAAATTATCTCGCGGAGACGCTTTGTTTGAAATTGCCCGAGCTTTCGATAAACGGGAACGCAGCGGCCGGTGTGAACGGTGGCAAATTCGGGGTTGTCGGTGTCTTCGAGGAATTCGTCTTCCTTGTCAGTTCCACCTGCGTCAGCGTGAGGTTGAAATTGGGATTCAGACTCGCTGAACATATCAGTAGCTCGGGTTGAGCCACCCGCTATCGCAGGCGGTTCTGACGCGGGAAGGATTTCCAGCTCATCCGGCTTGTTCAGTTTTAACGCAAAGGTGTTTCGTCGCGAATCCCATTCCCATTTGCCGAACGCAACAAAGCGCGTGCCGCGATCAAAGCGATCTTTATAGTAATTTATGGTGTGGTTCGCCTGTTTTCCCGAGACAAACCAGAACACGACTACCGGCTTTTTCGTTCGTTCACGGTCGCCGCCGCTTATTTCGAAGATATACAGCTTAGGTTGTTTCGGGTGGCGGTTTTTCCCTACCTGAAAGCCGCCTGATACCCGGGTGTAAATTTCAACGGATGCTTCCAGTCCGTCGTAAAGCTGGTCGATACCGAGGAATTGAGAGCGGTCTTCGTACCGCATCGGGAAATAATTCAGCAGGTCTTCGACGTTGGCTTGATTTATGTCGCTTTTCGCGGCGTAGATGGCGACGGCCGCCGCCAGCTTTCTGGACATTGCGGCGGAAAGCTTTGCGATACCGATTTGATGGAGTTCGGTGAGCGGCGTTTTGAGTGTGAGTTTCATCACATTCGGCTTCAGTTAGTTTCGAGCGTAAACGGATTAAAATCGGTGTCGCGGTCGTAAAAATCTTCGCTTTCAGCGCGTTTTAGGAAATTGACGAAGATGTAAGTAAAAGGTGTAGCGAGAACTTCCCACAAGACATTAATAAAATAATTGCCGATCATCACGCTTATAAGCTGTTCGTTCGACCATACGCCAAAAAACGCGACCGGGTAGAAGATCGCGGAATCGGCGATCTCGCCGAAGATAGTCGATCCGATGGTCCGCAGCCATAGAAACTTGCCTGACGTAATTATTTTGAGTTTTGCCAAGACAAAGGAATTGATAAATTCGCCGATCCAGAACGCAAGCAGCGAAGCCATGACGATTCGCGGTGTTTGGCCGAAAATTAGTTCTATTGCCTGCTGCCGTTCAGGCGACATCGTTGCCGCAGATGGCAAGTATGTAACCGAGAAGGCCATTAAAGACGCGAATATCAAAGCTCCAAAACCTGCCCAAATGACCTTTCGCGATCGGGCATAGCCGTAAACCTCCGTGAGAACGTCGCCGAACAAATAGCTTAGTGGGAAAAAGAGCACACCCGCTCCGTAAATGTATTCGCCGTAAAAAGGGAGGTTTACCGACGAAACCTTATGCACGCCGATAAGATTTGAACACAGCAGCACCGTAACGAATGCGGCCATTATCAAATCGTAGTAGCGATAATTTCGGTTTGGGCTCAAAAGGAATCTCCGTTCGGTAGTTGGATTCTAGCAAATTGCTAAAAAGATTCAACGACAAAAAAAGGAAGTAAGCCAGCAACGGCCTACTTCCTAGGTTAAAGGAGAAAACTATGTGAACAAGGTAGAAGAGTATACTTACGCCAAATTCCCAACGTGTTTCGTTAAACGAGACTTATGACGGGCCGCCGTATTTTTGTGAATAAGGCCCTTATTAACTGCTTTGTCGATCAAAGAAACCGTAGGATTCAGAAGCTCGCTGCTCTGGGTTTTGTCCGTTCCGGCCAAAGCCGTCCGAAGTTTCTTAATCTGAGTGCGCAGTTTGCTCCGGTTGCTGCGGTTGATCTCGTTTCGCTTTTCGTTCTGCCTGACGCGTTTTACGGCTGATTTATGATTTGCCATTAAAATTCCTTAATAAAATTGATAAATCTCTTCTTTAAGAGAAACTAAAGATTTTACGGTTGACGAGCTATTAAGTCAAGCGGACACACGGCTAATGCTCAACCTGTAAAGCAAAAGTGTGAACCAGATCGACGAAAAGTACGAAGATTGGCGGATAGAACACAAACTCCGGTTTTAAACTTGCGGAAAACATATGCGGAACGGTAATCGAAGCAAATTCGATATAGTTTCCGATGACCATACCGACAACGAAACTTGCAAGTATACCGATTATCAAAAATGCACCGGCGGCGAACCGCGAATACGGCTTTACCGCGGGTTCGTTTTCGTCAAGGATCGATTCGTGCAGATCGTCTTCATTATACGTGTATTTTTCAAATGCATCCCTAATACGGCCGACAAGATGAATGACGCCGGCGATAAATAGAGAAACCAAAATGATCTTGCCGATGATCGCCGAATTCGTAAAAAATTGCGGCTTAAACATTGCCACTACTAAAGTTGAAACAAACAGTCCCACTGTTGGGAAAATTATCTTTTGCAAGGCCATCGATTCCCGGCGTTCGTCGGCGATCATGCGGTCGATAATTTCATTGTAACGATGCTCGTAAACCATCTGCCGCCAACGCCGCGCGTGAGTGTTCTCCGAAGCAAAGAGCGAATCTCCATTAGCCGAGCCATTGTATTGAGCCTGAAGGACCTTTTGATCGTAAATTGCCCGTTCCTTTGGCTTCCCGAGGATCTCGTAAGCCTCGGCGATACCAGCGAAGGCGCGGGCAGTCTGTTCTGAGCCATTATTTTTATCGGGATGAAGTTTGCGTGCGAGGCGACGGTACGCCGATTTTATCTCGGAGTTCGAAGCCTTCGGTGAAACTTTGAGGGTTTCGTAATAATTCACTAGCTAAGTGAGAAGTTTAATGGAGAGTAAACGGCCGAATATGAAACTATCGTTATTCTTTTTGCGATACTACATTTGGGATGTAACAGGTGATCCATAACATCGAAATTATAACATAGACATTTCCGGCACTTCCAGCTTTTTTCGCAGTGCCAATTACAAGCCGTCAATTTGCAGGCTTATCGGGTCAGCTCCGGAGGCTTTTACGGCATCGACGACTTTTGCAACCGATCCGTAATTGAGGCCACGCGGAGCTTTAATGAATACCGTTTGCGGTGCGTTCGCTTCGTCCATTGCGGCGGCAATGTAGCTTTGCCGCCGCATTGAGAAAATTTCCGCGAGTCTGCGTATGGTTTTTTGCGGGTCATCAACGGTTCCAACGCTTTTTTCATGGTTGATGCCAAGTGAACGGTCCTCCGAAACAATGACGACGAGCGTATCGGGATGAACCGAGACAATGTCGTTTTTCGCGGGCATCTTAGGGATCTTTGCTTTGAATGCGGCTGGCTTCATTGGTGTAACAACCATAAAAATAATAAGTAAAACGAGCAGCACATCGATCAAAGGCGTCACGTTTATTACAGGTTTTGTCATTATTTTCTCCTTTTTTGGGACCGTTTAATTGGACACCGCGAAAGAGAAAATGTTCCCGGGTTTCATGCGGATGGCTGACCGTAAGAGAAGGCTTGGCCGCGGAAATGTAAGAAAGCGCTCCCTGACGGTCACGCCTTCTGCCAAGAGACGGAGTTAATATGCTAAGAAAAGAAGCTGCCCCCGATCGCATCCATTAACGATTCCGCTTTGATCAACGATTCTTCATACTCGCTTTCGGCATCGCTGTCGATAGTAATTCCTCCGCCGACATTGAAGACGGCCTCGCAGCCGCCGGGAATAACCATTGTGCGGATGGCGACGCTCATATCGAACGATGCGGGAACTGAAAACCGCGCGCCGGGAATCCGATATCCGATCGCTCCCATTGAGAGGCCTCGATTGACAGTTTCGAGTTCGTCGATTATCTGCATCGTACTCTGCTTTGGAGCACCCGTGATCGACCCACAGGGAAAAACTGCCCTTAAAATATCGGAATATTTCACATTGTCGAGCAACTCGCCGCTAATCGTCGAAACCAGGTGAAAAAGCGTAGGGTGTTCTTCCAGATCGCAGAGCTTTTCGACCGAGACGCTGCCGAATTCACATACACGCCCGAGATCGTTGCGCAGAAGATCGACGATCATCGTATTTTCGGTGCGGTCTTTTACGCTCGTCAATAACTCCTGACGAAGTTCGTCATCTTCTTCCGCAGTTTTTCCGCGCGGCCGCGTGCCTTTTATTGGAGATGTTCGTATGGTCCGAGCCCCGCTGTTTTCGTCCGTTGATATCTGTACGAATCGTTCAGGGGACGCCGAGATCACCGTAGAATCGAACCTCTGTAGGAAAGCCGCGAATGGTGCCGGATTATTCCTTCTCAACCGTTCGAAGATCCGTCCGGCAGTCAAACCATTGGGAAGTATGGCGTGAAGCTGCTGCGTCAGGTTGGTTTGATAAGTGTCGCCGTTCCGAATGCGCTCTTTTATTTCGTCGATCAAGGCTAAATATTCTTCTTTTGGAAAGTTAGAGGTGACGGAGGCCCCTTCCGATATCGTTCCTCCTATCTGCAGATCAAAGTCCTTTAGGCGGCTTGCAACTTCGACAGTTTTTGCGGGGTTTCCCGAGGCAATTGTTTTTCCCGTGTCGTAGTTGTGAATGATGAGGCAATCGAATAAAGAGACAAAAACGTTCGGTTCGGGAATGGTTTCGTGTTCCTTGAGTCGCGGCTTGATTTTATGGAGCAGCAAGCCGAAATCGTACGAAATGGTGAAGATCGCGGCTAAATTTGCGTCCGAGAGTTTTTTGTCTAAAACTGAAAGCGTTTCCGCCGGATCGTCGAAAGAGAGTTCATTAGATTCGACCGGCGAAATGCCGGCTATCAGAAGGTGCGAGCCAAGATGTCCGACGCCGCAGCTGTCCAGAATACAGATTTTTTCTGTTTTCGCCAGGTTCAGTAGAGCGGAAACCAGTTTTTCCGCGGAAAGGTTGATATCATGCACGCTTGAAATTTTAACACGGAAGTTTATTTCACTTGAGCCGCGATTTCGCGTAATATGTTGAAACCCAATACCATTTATTCTGCTTATTCCAAAAAAATTATGGGTTCTATTGCTGACGATAAGTACAAATTGGTTCGCGGCCTCGGCCTCATAGCCGCCATTTCTGTGATCATCGGAAATGTCATCGGCACGGGTGTTTTTCTGAAAGCCCGCGTTATGACATGCAACGTCGGGAGCCCCGAATGGGTGCTGATCGCCTGGATCGCTGCGGGCTTTTTGTCGCTTGCGGGTGCTTTGACCTACGCCGAACTTACAGCGATGAAACCGGAAGCAGGTGGAGAATACGTCTTTTTGCGTGATGCCTACGGGCGTCTCTCGAGCTTCTTATTCGGCTGGATGCAGATGTTTATCGCAAAGCCGGGTTCGCAGGCCGCGGCTGGAATGGCGTTTGCCATCGGTCTGAACGATTTTATCGGCGGCGGAAAGTTAGGCGAGGCGGTTTTCCTGAAAACATCTTTTATCGAAATATCGATGATCCAAATCGTTGCTCTGATGATGATCGTAATTTTTACGACTCTTAATGCGGCGACCGTGGCGATAAGCGGGCAAATCGCGACGATCCTGACCGGCGTAAAGATCGTCCTGATCCTATTCGTCGGGTTGGGAGCGTTTGTCTGGGTAACCGGCGATTTTTCGCATTTCTCAATGATAAATGAGGGAGGAACGTGTGAGAAGGTAGCGGATACGGCCCGGTTCGGTTCGGCAACCTACAGTTTCGCCGCCGGTTTCGGGGCCGCGATGCTCGGAGCATTATGGGGCTATGACGGCTGGAATAATCTGACGTTTGTGGCGGGCGAAGTTAAAGAGCCGGGCCGCAATATTCCGCTCGCGATCATCGGCAGTACGGTCTTCATCATAATTCTCTACGTATTTGTTCATATTGGATATTTTTACGTGCTTGATCCGACGGCAATTGCTTCGGTATCCGCGAATTCATCGGTTGCAAAAGTGGTCGTGAGCGGATTTTTCGGCGGTGACATTACAACTTTTGCTACGGGCTTTGCCGTTGCTTTGTTTACAGTCGGGCTTATGCTTTCGTCGCTCGGCACGCTTCATACATCGATCCTTTCGGGTTCGCGCGTGCCATATGCGATGGCAAAGGACGGGCTGATGTTCAAGCAGCTGGGCAAACTCTCGGTCACTCACGTTCCGGTCTCGGCATTGATCGTCCAGGGAGTTCTGGCATCAATCCTCGCACTTTCGGGCTCGTTCGATACGCTGACCGATTACGTCGTTTTCGGTTCATGGATCTTTTACGCTCTTGTGACGTCGTCGATATTTCTCTTCCGCCGCAAATATCCGGATGCCATAAGGCCTTATAGGGCGTGGGGTTATCCAGTCGTACCGGTGGTCTTTTTGCTCGTTGCCGGCTGGTTGCTGATAAACACACTGGTAACGAGTCCGCAGCAGTCATTCACCGGGCTTGGGCTGATTATTCTGGGATTGCCGGTCTATTACTACTTAAATAATAAGGGGATGAAGAATAATGACGAAAGCGGACGGGAAGAACCAGAAGAAGGAAATGTCAACGATCGATAGGCGAACAGGTGCCGAGCGGCGCCGCTCAGAGCGAAGCAAGGTTACGATAGATGTCGAGTGGGAAACATCATCGGGTCGCCGTGCAGGAACGCTAAGCGACATCAGTGAGCTTGGATGTTTTGTGCTGTCCGACGGCGATGTAGAAGACGGGGAGAGCGTCAAGATATTTCTGCCGCTAAGCGACGGAATGAAGGTGGAATTTGCTGCCCGCGTGACGAATCACGTGTTCGAGATCGGATTTGCCGGCAGTTTTGTGGATACCACGAGCGCACAAAAGGAATTTCTAACGAACTTCGTTGAACTTCACAAAGTAGACTAGTCTCGCCCCAGCTTTTCGATGGCCTCCAAGGCGACCTCACGGTCATCGAAGTGAAATTTTTCATTGCCGATCATTTGATAAGTCTCGTGCCCTTTACCCGCAATCAGGACAACATCGTTTTCCGACGCACGGCCGACGGCTTGAAAAATTGCATCACGTCGGTCGGGGACGACCAGATATTTGGTTTCAATTCCCTGCAAACCGGCCGCGACCTCGTCGATTATTTTTAATGGATCTTCCGTTCGCGGATTGTCCGACGTAATTATCACGAAATCGCTGTTTCTTCCCGCAACTTCACCCATCGGTTTCCTTTTTGTCTTGTCCCGGTCGCCGCCGCAACCGAACACGGTGATTATGCGGCCCTTCGTCAAGGCTCTTGCGGTCTTAAGGGTATTTAAAAGCGCATCGTCCGAATGTGCATAGTCAACGACGACAGCGAAACCGCCTTTATTTGGGACTCGTTCGAAACGGCCCGGTGCTCCGACACATTCTTTAAGGCCTTTCTGGATCGAATCAAGATCGTATCCAAGCTCAAGCGCGGTGCCGGTAGCGGCCAGCATATTGTATACATGGGGTTTCCCGACAAGAGGCGATGTTATTTGTTTGGCGCCAAGCGGTGTTTTCAATAGAAACGAAGTTCCTTTGACCAGTGAGACTTCAATGTTTTCGGCGGTCAGATCAGCATCTTTTACAAGCGAAAATGTTAAGACGCTCTGACCATTTGTTTTGAGTTCATCTGCCAATTTTTGTCCCCATTCGTCATCGATGTTTATAACGCTCGATCCCGGTCTCACACCCAATCTTCCATCAAAAAGCTTTTTCTTTGCGTCGAAATAATTTTCCATCGAAAGGTGGTAGTCGATGTGTTCGCGGGTTAGATTCGTGAATACGGCGACTTTGAATCGGAGCCAATCACATCGGTGCAGGTCGATCGCCTGAGACGAAGTTTCCATAACGCCCGCTTTACACCCCTCATCGACGGCTTTCCGAAGAAATCTATTCGTGTCCGAGGCTTCGGGAGTCGTCCGCACCGCCGGTTCGCTGTTGTCCCCGATCCTGTATTCCACGGTCGTCAACATCGCCGCCATTTCTCCGGCGGCTTCCGCCAGAGCGAAACACAGATAAGTCGTCGTGGTTTTGCCGTTTGTTCCGGTTATGCCGACAAGGTCGAGTTCGTGCGAAGGGTCCCCGTTAATAACCGCTGCCGCTTTTGCAAGGGATTCACGGGCAGCCGTGACTTTCAGCCAGGTTCCCGCAAAATCAGTTGGCCGTTCGTATTCCGAAATGATTCCCACCGCGCCGCGCCGCATTACGTCGCCGATAAATCGATGGCCGTCCATTGTCGAGCCTTTGATCGCGACGAAGATCGTTCCTTCCCGCGCTTGTCGCGAATCGTGTGAAACATCTGAAACGATTGCGGCTCCTTCGCCCGAAAGTTCAGCGTTTAGAACTGCGGCGATATCGCGGATAGTTAGTTGCTTTAAGCTCAAATCAAAAACCTCTTAGCCGTTAAAATTCAGATTGGATTATACGACAACGAAAAAAATTGCACGAACAAACTTTCTTGAAAAGCGTATAGAACCGGTAGTTGGAGGTTTCACGAAATGAATATTATAAAGATCATCCTCGCTGTTCTCGGCATTGTCTTTGGTGTAATAGCGTTTTTCTGGCTTCTCGGTCTAATTTCATCGTTGCTTTGGTACGGCTTTTGGGTTGGTTTGCTGGCGGCGGTCGGCTACGGCGGTTACAGAATGTTCAGGAAGGCCGAAGACCGGGCACTCCGCGGCGGTTCGGCGAGTGCACTAGGCAATGTCAGCGATTACGATATGTCGTGGGAAGAATACGAAGGGAAATATCTGTCCAAATAGGCCGCTAGACATTGACCGCCCGATTCGGTAACTTCTTAGTTTGGAGTACACGCTTCGGTGTGCTTCAAACATGCCGAGGTGGCGAAATTGGCAGACGCACTAGACTTAGGATCTAGCGTCGAAAGACGTGCGAGTTCGAGTCTCGCCCTCGGCACCACATTCAAGTCAGTGGTTGGTGGTCAGTAGTCAGTAGTCAATTAAGATTTTCCCAAATCGAAAATGTTTGTAAACTCGTATATTCGATGCCTGACCACTAGCCACCGACCATCGACCGCTAA
>JACMMN010000068.1 GCA_014379075.1 Pyrinomonadaceae bacterium
GCATCGTCCTTTCGATAGATGTGAAGGCATCTGGAGATGGTTGGCGGGTTTTTCTCAACGGCGGGCGTATCCAAACGGAAATCGACCCGGTTGAGTGGGCAAAACAGGGCGTGGAATTGGGCGTCGGCGAAATTTTGCTCACATCGATTACTGCCGACGGCACGAAAGCGGGTTTCGACCTCAAACTAACGAGGGCGGTTTCGACAACCGTGAGCGTCCCGGTTGTAGCGTCCGGCGGAGCGGGAACGCTTGAAGATTTTGCGGCAGTATTTATTGGTGGAATGGCCGACGCGGCGTTAGCGGCAAGCGTGTTTCACTATCGGCAAATAGCGATTCCCGATCTTAAGAATTTTTTGAATTCCTGGAGCATCGAAGTGAGGATCTAACGATTATGGATTTCGAATTTAATAAATACGCAGACGGTCTGGTTCCGGCGATCATTCAGGATTCGGTTACGGGTCAGGTGTTGATGCTAGGATTTATGAACGAGGCCGCTCTGAAAGCAACGCGGGAAACCGGGTTCGTTACTTTTTATTCTCGATCGCGTCAAACGCTTTGGAAAAAGGGCGAAACGAGCGGGAATACTTTGCGGGTTGAAGAAATTCTGGCGGACTGCGATCAAGATACAATTTTGGTAAAAGCAACTCCGGCGGGACCGGTTTGCCACACTGGTGCTCAGACATGCTTCGGTGAAAACACTTCCAGTACAGCAAATAGAAATCTACTGTTTGATCTGGAAAAGATAATTCAGGAAAGACGTCTGCATCCGCGTGAAGATTCTTATACAGCAAAACTCTTTTCAAAAGGCATAAACAAGATCGCGCAAAAAGTAGGCGAAGAAGCGGTCGAGCTTGTGATCGAAGCAAAGGACGACGATGTCGAACTTTTTAAGTCCGAAGGAGCCGACCTTATGTTTCATTTTCTGGTTTTGCTGCGGGCAAAAGACGTAACGCTTGACGATATACTCTTAACTCTCGCCGGGCGGAAGAAGGTTTGACGTTTGTTGTGAGTTCACGCTTTGCCGGTCGGCGAAGAAGCACGTTGAAGCTTGAACTCAGAACGGTTGCTTGTTTGCCGCGTTTCGACGAGCCTTTATTTTGAACCCAATGAAGCCCAGGCTAACACCGAATATTCCCAGCGAAACAAAAAACTCGAATAATCCGCCGAAGAACGACGATTCCTTCGCTTTCTCTGATTCAGCGGACTTTTTCTTAGGCTCGTCCGACACCTGAAAAAACTCGCCGGTTCCGTCGTTCGTGCGCAGCATTCGCATCATTTCGTCAAAGCGGAACGGGCGCGCACCGCGCCTTCCGAAAACCGCTATTTGATTTCCGCTTTCATCGGATGCGCGGTCGCGATCGAGGCCTTTGGAAACGGCAAGGGCGTCGCCTTTAGTTTTGAACGTCGCGATAAGTTTCGGCTGCGGACGCGGGCTGAAACCGGCGTATTCTGGCATCGTTTCGGGATCAGTCAACTGCAGGATCTTCAGCCCGTTTTTGCCGTCGGCGACATAGGCGAAAAGGCTGGCGTTGGTCATTGCGACTTTGACGGAATGAGCGTCGTTTAGCGTTCCATCAGCATTAAATGTCTGATCAAGCTTCGGCCCTTCCGGCTTTTCGACATCGATTATCGCCAGGCCGTCTTCACCGTTTGCGACATACGCGTATGTCCGCGCCAAATATATATCTTTTGCGTGTTTGAGCGGAACGCTGGCCCCAACCGTTTGCACCGAACCTTTTTGCTGCAATTCCTTAATGTCCAGTACCTTCAAGCCATCGGCATCGACGACGAATGCATACAAAAACTGTACGGCAACCGCCTTCGGCGAATTAAAGGGAACCTGCGCAGTTATTTTCGGCTGTAAAGGTATAGAAAGATCGACGATCACCAATTCCTTTTCGGTGGTGATATATGCAAAGTTTCCGGCGATCGTAATATTACCGGAGCCGGTCAAAACACCGCCCGGATTGTACGTCAATGCCCTGTCGAGAAAATTATTTCGCGGGTCGCCGTCGAGCAGCGTTGCGGCATTTACCAAGATCAATCCTTCTTCCCGGTCTGCAATATAAAGATAAGTGTAGAGCGGATGAATCGGCTCTTCTTCGTTGACGGCAGGCGACGGTTTACCGAGCTTTTCGGCTTCCTTGTTTATCGCGACAGCTTCATCAGGCGGCACTTGTTTTAGGCTTCCGTCCTCGTTTCTAACAGTTCGCCAGCGGGCCGGATCGACCGCGAGTGTCGAAGGGGCCGCGACGGCTGCAGCGTATTTTGTATCGACATTGAATTTCTGCCCGAAAGGCGAAACAGGAGCGGTCACGATGCGTTCGGAAAACCCCTTGTTGTCGATCTGCGCGATGTCATAAACCCGGAGGCCGCCTTTTCCGGCCGCGACATAGGCATATTCGCCGCGGACTTGGACCTGCAATGCTTCAGGGCGGCCCTTGTTTTCGTAATATTCATGCAGCTCGCGACCGCCACCGACGAATTTATCGAAATTTTCCTTATACGCTAGTTTGTGAAGATTACTGCCGTACACGGCTTGCGGCTCGGTGTGCTCGGTGACGGCGACGGCTTCGAGCGAATGCTCGGCGGCGACGAAAACGTAGCGGCCCATGAAATTAACGAAGTTCGTACCCTGGAGCATCACCTGCGCGAGCCAGGCGTTGTTGTCCTTGTCCTTGGAGACGTGGCAGTCCGAACAGGTCTGGGTTTCCTTGCCGCGCACGGTGTGCGGAACGTGCGTGTTAAATGATTGTCCCGAAAAACCCTCGGCGGAAACGGTCTGCTGCTGGTGGTAGATCCATTCGCGGTTCTGATTACGCGAACTGACGAGCACGGCTGAACTTGACCGCACAGGAGCGACGCGATGTCCGGTCACCGTACCATCCTTGCCGAGCATGAAAATATCGTCGCGAATGACCTGGTAATTATACGATGTGAAATTGCGCGAATCGCCGCCTTCGTTATGACGGTTCGGCATTTTGCGATTGGCCTCCATCGACAAATGGCAGCCGAAACAGCTTGTCACCCACGATGTGTGGCAGGTGTAGCAGGTGATGCTGCTTTCCTGGTGGGCGAGCTTGTTTTCAGCAACATTTA
>JACMMN010000451.1 GCA_014379075.1 Pyrinomonadaceae bacterium
CGCGAGGCGTCATTTATGGCATCACGCCGTTCAATTTTCCGCTGAATCTGGTTGCTCACAAGGTTGCTCCCGCACTCGCCGCCGGAAACGCGATAATTATAAAGCCGAGCCAGCGAACGCCGCTCACGTCATTACTTTTAGGCGAGGTTTTTCTCGAAAGCGGCTTGCCCGCATCCGCGCTGCAGATCGTTCCAATGGACGTAAAATTTATGGACGCGGTTTATTCCGACGACCGCATAAAGATGGTCTCATTTACCGGAAGCGACGCGGTCGGCTGGGATCTCAAACAGAAGGCCGGGAAAAAAGCCGTCGCCCTGGAACTTGGCGGAAACGCTCCTGTTATCGTAGATGAATCAGCCGATATTGACATCTCGATAGCCAAGACTGTCACCGGAGCTTTCTCGTATTCCGGCCAGGTCTGTATTTCAGTTCAGCGGATCTATATTCACGAAAAGCTTTTTGATAAATGGACTTCGAAATTTATCGAGGATACAAAGGCCCTAAAATTCGGCGGTCCGCTGGATGAGATTACGGACGTTTCCGCAATGATCGATGAAAAGGCGGCGGAAAAATTGGAGGGCTGGATAAGTGAAGCCGTGAATAACGGTGCCGAGCTGCTCCGCGGCGGCCAGCGTGATAGTTCGCGGATCGATCCAACGGTAATAACCAAAACGAATCCCGAAATGCGGGTCGTGTCCGAGGAAGCGTTCGGGCCGATCGCCGTGGTGGAAAAGTTTTCAGATTTCCGCGAAGCTATCGATGCCGCCAACAATAGCAAGTTTGGACTGCAGGCAGGAGTTTTCACCCAAAATTTGTCAAATGCCGATTACGCCGCGGAAAATCTCGAATATGGCGGCATTATTCTCAACGACGTTCCTACGTTTCGGGTCGATAATATGCCATATGGCGGATCGAAGGAATCCGGCTTCGGCCGCGAGGGCGTCAGGTATGCGATGGAAGAAATGAGCGAGGTCAGGCTGATCGTTTCAACAAAATAAAATGGAGAAGCATATTTCTATGCCTCTCCATACGGAGCGGGAGACGCTAACTTTCATGATCCGATCTCAAATTCGTTTGTTGTGTGCAGAATAAAATAAATGAATTATTCGCATCCAATTCGTATAGTGCAATTTGTATGCCGTTTCTGATTTGTTGAAGATAGGGTTATTGTTGACTATTTCCTAACCAAAATATAATTATGAAAAATCGCTTGCTTCGATGTGTGTTCGTTTTTGGTGCACTTTTTCTCCCCACTTTTGCATCCGCGCAGACGGAACCGGCCACCGTATCGGTTGTCGGGATAAAGGAAAGCATTACCGTTCGACGCGATGCGCGTTCGATCCCGTATATTGAGGCCACAAACGATGCCGACCTGTATTTTATGCAGGGATTCGTTACCGCAAGTGACCGGCTTTGGCAAATGGACCTTCTGCGCCGCGTCGCCCGCGGCGAAACGGCGGAAATATTCGGCAAACAAACTCTCAATGAAGACAAACGGTGGCGCAAACTGGGGTTTGCCCGCGTCGCGCAAGAGAGTTTGCAATATCTGAATCCCGAATTGCGGATCGCTCTCGAAAACTATGCGAAAGGCGTTAACGCCTACACCGCGACGCTCGATGAAAAATCTTTGCCGGTCGAATTCAAGATATTGCAATACAAACCGCGCGAATGGACCCCGGCCGACACGATCGTCATCGGAAAGATCCTCGCCGAAGCCCTGAGCAGTACTTATACCCGCGACTTATTGCGTGAATCGACAAAGGGACTGGATCCGGCAAAGCTCGCAGATTTGAATAATCAGGTTACGCCGTTCGATGTGGTTTTATTCGGGAAAGATAATCCTATCAGAACCGCGAGCGGTAGCGACCAAGTTAATTTCCACGAGGTGTCCGACTCAAAACCAAAACGATCTTGTTCGTCCTGTACATCCCTGTTGCAGAATTATTCCGAACTTGCTTCAAATGAAGAAAGAATTCGCAGATCTTCGCTCGAACGCATCGGCTTCTACTCCGAAGAACTCGCCGCCAGCAATAATTGGGTGATATCCGGCAAACGTACCGCCGACGGGAAACCGATTCTGGCCAATGACCCGCATCTTCTCGCCAGCGCTCCGGGCATTTGGTATCTCTCGCACCTCTCGACGCCGACGATGCGTGTTTCCGGCGTCACATTTCCCGGAGTTCCGGGAATCGTTCTCGGCCACAATGAAAATATCGCCTGGGGAGCAACGAATGTCGGCCCTGACGTTCAGGACCTGTATCTAGAAACGTTTGGAGCGGACGGCAAGTACAAAACGCCAGCCGGTTTCGCGGATCCAATTATTCGTAAAGAAGAAATTAAAGTTCGTGTCAACCCATTCAAAACTGATGTCACAACCGAGATCCTCGAAGTCGTCGAAACCCGCAACGGCCCGATCATCGCTGACGTCGATGGCAAAAAATACGCCCTCAAATGGACGGCTCTCGACGCAAAAAATTCCGATTTCGAAGCTTTCTTTAATGTGAACCGAGCGAAGGACTGGAACGATTTCACCAAAGCGTTCAAAACATATGGCGGCGCGACACAGAATTTTGTTTATGCCGACATAAAAGGAAATATCGGCTGGTACGCCGCCGGACGGATCCCGATCCGCAAAACGGGCGACGGAGCTTTCCCGTATGACGGTTCGACCAACGAGGGTGAATGGACCGGATTTATTCCGTTCGAGGAACTGCCGCATCTCTATAATCCGCCCGAAGGCTTTATCGTCACCGCAAATCAGCGGATCGTCGGCACCAGTTATAAGTACCAGCAAATGTCGCGCGATGCGTCTTCGCCGTGGCGTGCTCGTCGTATTTACGAACTTTTGAAGGCGAATAGTAAAGTAACAATGGACGACGTCAGCAATATCCAACTCGATTCGTTCAACCGGCCGCTCTCAAATCTCGCAAAGAAGATCCTCGAGCTTGAAGCAGCGACTCCGGAAAACATCGCGTCATTGAAAAGCTGGGATGGGAAAATGACGCCCGATTCGCGAGCTGCACTTCTTGCGAATGAGATTCGCGTTTGCGGTGCAAATAAAATGGCCGAAGACAATCAGCCCGCTCCCGCATACATTATCCGCGAACGCGTTTTCGACCGTGTGATCGGCGAAAAAACTTCGATATGGCTGCCGAAAAAATACGCAAGTTTCGCGGCGATGCTAAAGGAATGTGATACGGAATCAAGTGCCGCATTTACCAGAAGGTACGGCTCCGATGCGGCGAAATGGGTTTGGGGCAGTTCCGCGCAATCGAATTTCCCGCATCCGCTCGCCGTCGCTCCGCTTATCGGGGGGCAATTTGCGACGCCCAAGGTCGGCCTTTCCGGCAGCGGCCAAACCCCGAATGTCGGATCATATGTCTCGATGCGTCACATCGCCTCGCCAGGAAACTGGGACGCCACGCGCCATGTCATTCCGCTCGGCCAAAGCGGAAATCCGCAATCGCCGAACTACAAAGATCAGTTCGAATCCTGGCGAACAGGAAGCGCGGCGGTATTTCCATTTACTAAACCCGCCGTTGAAGCTGCAACAAAAAGCACGCTTGTGGCAGTGCCGCGATAGTGCTGAATCCAGCATGATTGCAGAAGGCTGGGCGTTAGCAAGGGCGAATCACGCAATTTCGCTTCGAAGAAATTTAGCCGCATAGAGGCACAAAAGACACATAAAAGAATTCTTTGTGCTTTTTGTGCATTTTTGCGGCTACATCTCTTTTTGCCCTTGCTAACGCGCGGGCTTCTGCATTCGATCCAGGAAATCACTCAGTATTATCGCCGCCGCTTCGCTATCCACTTGGCTTTTCGTTTCCTTTAGGCTCGCGCCTTTCTCCCACAGGCGGCTTTTGGCTTCGTAGCTCGTCGCCCGCTCGTCCTGCAAAAATACGGGAACGCTTAGCGAAAGCGAAAAATTGCGGGCCAGCCGCCTTGCTTCCGCGGACATTTCGCTTTCCGTGCCGTCGAAGTTATACGGCAAACCAATCACGAGGGCGACGGCATCAAATTCGGTTACAATGTCCTTGATTTGCAGCAGCAGCTTTTTCCATCCGATCCTTGATATTGTCCGCACCGGCCGTGTCAACGTTTGCGTTTCGTCGCAAACGGCCACGCCGATGCGTTTCGTTCCGAGATCAAGCGCGACGATCCGCCCTTCGCGAGGAAGCTGCGAAACATCTGCAAATTCATCAGGATTAGTTATTTGTTTTTCTTGCACGAACAGTTTCGATATCGGATAATCGGTGACAGGTTAAAGTTAAACCTTTGCCGCCGCTTAAACGTAAATATAGTTAGTAATTATCATATAGAGGTAACATATGTCATTTCGCGGAAAGCTTTCGGTTCTAATGGTCTCGGCCGCGATCGCCTTGTATGCGGTCATCGGCGGAATGCTCAGCCCTTGGACGCGTGCCCAGCAGCCGATAAACGACGCTGGAGCCCAGATCCGCATTTTCGAATCGGTTCTGCAGCATATCCAGAATGATTATGTCGACGAACCGAATCTCGAAAAAGTTCGTTTCGGTGCCTTGCGCGGACTCGTCGGCGGACTCGACCCATATTCGTCATATTTGACCGCCCAGCAGGTAACTGATTTCAACGCTGCCAAAACAACGAATAAAGTCGGCATAGGCGCCGAATTTTCCCAGGTCTCGCTCTATCTCTATGTCGTTTC
>JACMMN010000452.1 GCA_014379075.1 Pyrinomonadaceae bacterium
CAACTGATAGCCGATCCAAATACCGATTGCGACGAATGCGGGCACGGTCGTGAGAAAATTGAAGATCAATGCCCGAACCTGCCGTTGGGGGAACAACAGTACATATCCGCCGAGCACACCGGAAATCGCACCCGAGGCTCCGAGCATTGGTATGATCGAATCCGTATCCATCACGATCTGCGCCAGTGCCGCTGCGATCCCGCAGACTATATAAAATGCCGCGAACCGCAGATGCCCAAGCAGATTCTCAAGATTATCGCCGAATATCCACAAAAACAGCATATTTCCGAAAATATGGGCTATGCTGCCGTGCATGAACATCGAGCTGAGGAAGTTGAAATAAACCGGGAGCGGCGTGTCGTAATGCCGTACTTCGCCGGTATTCCCCAGCGCATCCCGCACGATCTGAACACCTGTTATATCGATTCCCGACGTGACCTCCTTCGGCACCAGCGAAAAGGCGTAAGAGAACGCATCATTGCCGCCGAGGCCCTGGAGCAGCCCGAATACGAGAATATTTATGCCGATGAAAATATAATTTACATACGGCGTGATCGTCCGGTCTGAATTGTCGTCGCCGATTGGAAACATATTTTAGGATAATACTGAATCGACCTCAAGAGCCAAATTTGGCAACACCGACGACGCAACCGCTTCGCCTAATTGAAATATCTTTGTGAATTGATAAATGCCGACGCTCGGCTGCTGATAAACTTCAATTATCTTATTCTGCAAATTTACTATCCACACTTCCGGTATGCCAGCTTCGGCATACAATGGAATCTTTGTTTCGCGGTCGAATTTCAAAGTTGAATCTGAAACCTCTACCACCAAAATCGTTTCGGCGGGACGAGGATGACGTTTACCATCGTATTTAGTTAGATCAGCTAGAACTATGTCGGGTTCGGGTTCGTCGTAGTCACCAAGCCGAAGCGGATTTTGTCCTCTCACACGAACATTGTCGGGTAGATTTTTGATAAAAAAGGTGGTTAATAAATCTACAGTCAACGCGTGCTTATCTCCAATCGTCATCTTTTTTATCAGTTCTCCGTCAATTATCTCCGCCTTTTCGCGACTATCGAGTATGCCTAGATCGATCATTTTATAATAATCATCGACGGAGAAACGCAAACGCTTTGGCTGCGGATCGAAAGTTGTAACGAACTCACCACGCATCATAGTGTAAATATATTACTCCACAAACTACCCGATTCCAACATTTTCCGGCGGTTTCAGCAGCTCGTAGCCTTCCGACCGGGCCACGAAAGTTGCCGCCGTGAGATCGCCTACCACGTTCAGCGTCGTGCGGCACATATCCAGAATGCGGTCGACGCCCAAAATTATCGCGATCAGAGCCGGGTCGATCCCGATCATCGCAAGGATGCCGATAATAAAAGGTATTGAGCCGGACGGAACTCCGGCGGTCCCGATACCGCCGAGAATCGCGAGGTAAACGACCATAAGCTGAGTGCTGAAAGATAAATCGACACCGGCGAGTTGAGCGAGAAACAGCACGGTCACGCCTTCATACAAAGCGGTTCCGTTTTGATTGGCCGTTGCACCGACCGTTAACACGAAGCTGTTAATCTCCTTTGGTACACCCAGGTTTTCTTCCGAAACGCGAAGAGCGGTCGGCAAGGTTGCATTCGACGATGATGTCGAAAAGGCCGTAACGATCACCGTGCGAACGCGCCGGAAAAAATCGATCGGGTTGATCTTCGATAAGAACCAGACGGAAAGGGAATATACGCCAAAAAAGTGAATGGAAAGTCCAAGCAGAACTGTCACTACGAACCAGAAAAGAGATTGCAGCAGATCAAGGCCGAATTGGGCGATGTTATTGAACAGCAGGCACGCCACGGCATACGGCGCGAATTTCATTATAATGTCGATGATCTTCGTCGTAATGGCAAAGACCGATTCCATCAGCCCGACAAACGGCGCCGAAACCGGTGCCGGCATAAGCGTAATCGCGATACCGACGATCAGGGCGAAGAACATGATGTGCAGCATATTCGGGCTCGCCCCGGAGATAGAATTGAAAACGTTGCTCGGCACTATCGTCTTTACCGCCTGCATCAAAGCTGAATCCGACTTTGCAGACTCCGCCGCCTTTTTCTGAGCCTCAGTCGCCGAAGTTGCTCCGGTGCTGAATTTCTCTTTGAGTTGGGCGGCTATATTGGGGGCAATTCGTTCCCCTGGCCGTATCGTGTTCGCCAGGCCTAGACCGATAACCACCGAAATCGCCGAAATAATCAGACAATAAGCAAAAGATTTCAGCCCGATCCTCCCAAGCTTTCGAATATCGCCTATGCCCGCAACACCAACCACAAGCGATGCAAAAACGAGCGGCACGACGATCATTAACAGCAAATTCAAGAATACAGTTCCGACCGGCTGCGTTATGTTCGTTACGAACCACACAACATTCGGATGCGTGCCGCCCAACGTCCAATTGACGGCCAACCCGCCCAAAACGCCAACCAGCAGCCCAATCAAAATCTTCGTGTGCAAAGCCATGCCTTTCGGCTTGTCCGGCGTATCGTCGTCGAGGTCGGTCGCTAGTTCGCGTTCGTAATCGTCGGTCGGAATCGGATCTTTGTCTTGTTCAGCCATTGCGTGAATTGTCCTTTTGTTTGGAATGAAGAAACCGGTTTGAATGCTTGCGATTTTTGAGAGTTTAGCAGAAATACCGCGTTTTTGGTATTTTTGGTAACATCGAAATACAAAAATCATGTTTCAATCCATCCATTTCAATTCAAAAGGCCGTGCGACGACGAATGCTTCCAAACCTGAAGTAATAGAAAAACTCCAGGAAATTGTCGGCATCGAAAATATAATTGTCGATCCGGAAAAGATCGAGCCGTACGGTGCCGATGCGGTGAAGGAAAAGTTTCCGCCCGAAGCAGTCGTTTTTCCCGAATCGACCGCACAGATCGTCTCGATCATGAAGCTGGCGAATGAGTATCTCTTTCCGGTGACGGCGCGCGGCGGCGGGGTTGGTTATACGGGCGGAGCGGTTCCGGTTGAGGGCGGCATTGTAATTGGCACTGACCGGATGAAGAAAATCATCGAGATCAGCGCCGATGACCTTTACGCGGTTTGCCAGCCGGGACTGACGACGTTCGAATTGCAGCAGGAAGTCGAAAAACACGGCCTGATCTTCCCGCCCGATCCGGCGAGTTATAAAGATTCGTTTATCGGCGGCAATATAGCCGAAAACGCGGGCGGAATGCGAACCCCGAAATACGGTGTGACGAAGCATTACGTACTTGGTTTAGAAGTAGTGACGGCAA
>JACMMN010000069.1 GCA_014379075.1 Pyrinomonadaceae bacterium
CGGTTTCCCGAAGCGGTTTTACTTTTATATTAAATTGTAAATTATTTTCCTAAACTACTAACGGTAACTGTTCGTCTGCCGAATCGTCGTGCTTCGGAACAGCTTGCCATCCAGATATCGAGGCGTTTGCCTTTTATCTTGCCGCCGGTGTCGGAAACGAGATAATTGCCGCTGTAATTTCCGGCCCCGACATTGATTCGCGAACCGAGCCGTAGAACCCTGGGATCGGCTGCTATCAATCCGGTGCGGACACCGTGTCCCATCGCCGTTTTTCCTCTCAAACAATAGGCCGTAGCTACAAAAGAGCCTTTGCTTATTCCCGCCGCTTTCGACATTACCGTTTTTTCAACTAACTTTTTATTGGCGTTAGCTTTTTTCTTATCGTCTTTAATTTCTATATCTAAATTCTTATCTTCCGTATTATTTAATTGTGTTTGCGAAACGTTCGCTATATTGAGAGCGGTTTCCGTCTTCGACTGTGCATACATAAAAACTACCAATGTACCGATCAGCGACAGAATTACGCCTCCTCTAACGAGTTTATTCATTATTAGGGCTCCTGGTTATAGTCTCCAAATTAAGCGCAAAACCAGCGGATGAGTTGACTTTTCATCTGCCGAAATTTGTTGTTTTGCATAAGTTTGAAAACTGGTGCAGAGGATTATTCCACCTGTTTCCGCCTGGCCGCAGACGAAACATTTTGAAATAATAGCATTTCGCGGCCTACTTGTCCACCCCTACGAAAACCGCAAGCCCTTATGATATATGCCATTGGTGTTTCGGACAGATTTAGGCGTGAGAATTCGCAGGGCTTTTGGTAGACTTACCGGGCTCGTTTCGCGTATATTTCAAACGTCGGAAATTTGAATTCCAAGTTACAGATCAGAGGAAAAATTCTATGCAGCAGGATCGCCGCCACGGTGCAAGATATGTCGTCTCGTTTCCGATCAGCGTTAAGTGGAAAGACGAAAATGGAGGGGAAATCGTAGAGGAAGGTTTAACCGAAAATGTCGGCCCCGCCGGCTCTCTGATCTACCTTCCGCGAAAACTGCCTACGGTCGGAGCGAAAGTAGATCTTACGGTGACCGAAAATCTTGACGATGAAGTCACGGTTACCGCTCAGGTTATCCGCCTCGAACGAAACGCGGCCCATCCGCAGGTCGCCCTAGACATAACCGACGGGATGAGGATCTGGAAAAAGAAGGTCTGGCAGCTCGCAGCAGAAACCGTCGCGGGAATAAAACCGGACGAGCTTGATGATTGGTAGAGATCCGTTCCTTTCTGTCCTCAGCACATAAACAATGAAAATTCTAGTATTAGGAGCCGGCCGTATGGGTCACGGTGCGGCCTACGATCTTGTTCATAACTCCCCGGATGTCGAAACTGTCACAGTAGTCGATTTCGACTTGGGCAAGGCGGAACAGGTTGCAGCGTCGGTCGGGACCTCTCGGATAGAAGCACGGCAGCTCGACGCGGCGAACTACGAGGCTGTCGTTAGTTTCATGCGCGGACACGATTCGGTCATCTCGTGCGTCAATTACTGGTATAACGAATCGCTTTCCCGAGCGGCTATCGAAACCGGTGCCAATTTCTGCGATCTGGGCGGAAATAATTATGTTGTCGATGAACAACTCGCACTCGACGCCGAAGCAAAAGCCGCCGGGATCAATATTATACCCGATTGCGGCCTCGCTCCCGGCATGGTCTCGATTCTGGCCATGCACGGAGCAAATCGGTTCGATACATTGGACGAAATTCACATCCGCGTCGGCGGCCTGCCGCAAAATCCGCAACCGCCGCTCGATTACCAGCTCGTTTTTTCGGTCGAAGGCCTTATAAATGAATACATTGAAACAGCCCGTGTCATTCGCAACGGAGAAATCCTGGAAGTAAATTCCATGACCGAACTCGAAAGTCTCTCCTTCGAAAACTTCCCACTTCTCGAAGCATTTCAAACATCGGGTGGCACATCTACCCTGCCCGACACATTCCTCGGCAAGGTCCGCGAACTCGATTACAAAACGATCCGCTACGCTGGGCATTGCGAGAAATTCAAGACCATGATCGACCTCGGGCTTTGTTCGAGCGATGAGATCGTCGCCGATTACATAAAGGTCAAACCCCGCAAGGTATTTGGCGAACTGCTGCAAAAACATCTTCCGGCCGATGGTCCTGATTATGTTTTAGTACGGCTTGAGTTTGTTGGGAAGAGAAACGGCGAAACAAAGCTCTTCCGTTACGACATTGTCGATAAACAAGACGAACAGACAGGCCTTTCCGCAATGATGCGGACGACCGCCTTTCCCGCATCAATAATCGCTCAAATGATGGCCCGCGGCGATGTTTTGGAAAGAGGCGCGACACCGCAGGAAAAGGCGATCGATCCCGCAAAGTTTGTAATGGAGTTGGAAAAGCGAAATATAAGGATCTCGATTTCTTGAAATTTAGAGCTCACGCTGCCAGGGCGTCTTTTGGTTAGCGATGAAGAACGCTGAAGCGCAAACTCTAACAAAAGAAAGGCTCCCCGTTTCCGGAAAGCCATTAAATTTTATAAAACCGAATATATTTTAGACACTGATCCCGATCATTCTCGGATTCGCTCTTTTCTTCAAAAGCTTGCGCAGTTTTAGGCGTGCTTTGTGAAGCTGCGATTTCGAAGTTCCGACCGAACATCCCAAGATTCTTGCGACCTCTTCATGTTCGAAGCCTTCGACATCATGCAAGACGAAAACGTTCTTGTAACCCGGAGGCAGTTGTTCGATTGCATTTTCGAGCGAAAGCTTATCGACTATCTGCATCTTGTACGGATTCGCCGTCCCTGCTACGATCTGTTCCGGCGTTTCGCCTTCTTCCGTCGTTTTCTCGAACTTTACGGTTCTCTTGCGGAAATGCATGAGAACTTGATTGACCGTTAAACGATGAAGCCAAGTTGTAAAAGCCGAATCACCGCGGAAACTTCCGATCTTGCGATAAAGCTGAATAAATACGTCCTGCGTGAGGTCCTCCGCCTCATGCGCATTCTGAAGCATTCGCAAGCAGATGGAATAGACGCGCCGATGATGCCGCTGGTAAACCTCTTCAAAAGCCGCCATGTCACCTTTTGACGCCGCCTGTGTAAGATCAAAGTCCTTGACGGAACTCAAGTTCTCAATCGGGGCCGTTTTTCCCGAATCTTCCTTGCCGGTTTCGATATCCGTTCCGCCGTGAAATGCGGGATAATTTAATGTTTCTGTTGTCATTTGCTTGTCCCCCTAGCCAAGTATCTAATCAATTAGCGTGCCAAACATTTGTTGAAATCTTCGCATTTCAATTAATCACGAAATTACAAAGAATTTGTTGCATTTTCAAGGCATACCTTTATATTCGCCGAACATCCAAGCAAAGATTCAAACCATTCGGTGTTACCACTGCGTTACTTGATGCACCATTTGGTATGTGTATGATTGTATTACATATTAACTGATGATTCTTTTAAAGTGCTAGAATATCCATTCCTTAATTCCAGCGTAATATTCCGTATGGTACGGCCTTTATCGATGTCTTATAAATGTTTATTTAGTTCGACGATCTTATTATGCGGTGTTTTGGCCGCAGGGGTTCTAGCTTTCGGCCAGACGCAGAATCAGACGCCTGTAAAAAGCCAGGAGGTTTCAGAGATCGACGGCATTCCGGTTTTGATCAAGCATCTCCCCGATTGGGAAAATGTCCGAAATAGTGCGGTTTTCACGCAGAGTGTCGCGGACCTTAAAAAGGCTTTAGGCGAAAAACCTGTGCTCGACCTTATAAATTTTACAGGCGGTACGGAAGCAGTAACCGCTTCTTATACTGAAGGTAAACTTTTAATTATCGAATACACAAATCCGCAGGCGTCCATCGAAGCGGACGGCAAATTCATTCAGCTTCTGAACGAGACCCCGCAAAATCCGCCTACTGTTTATCGCCGCATCGGTAATTACAATGCATTCGTCTTTGAAGCTTCCGACGAAATTGCGGCCGGAGCCCTGCTCGACCAGATCAAATATCAGAAAATGGTTCAGTGGCTTGGCGAAGATCCGTATTTGCTGCAGCGGCTCGAAAGGTATTTCATCACCACGACGCGCGACATTTTTATCTCGACAGTTTTGTGGATCGTTTCGGGAATTGGACTTTCGATGGTAACGGGAGTTATAGCAGGGTTTATTTTCTTTAGGATCCGCGAGCAAAAACGTGCGGTGCGGACAGCCTATTCAGACGCGGGAGGTCTGACCCGCTTGAATCTTGACGGATTGAGCGATTGAGTGTTATTTCGGCAGAGCCTCTATCAGCCTATCTATATCTTTGCAGTTATTATAAAAATGCGGGGCGATGCGTAAGCGGTCGCCTCGGGGGCTGACGATGATGTTTTCGTTTTGAAGCTGTTCGGCGATATCGCTGCTAGGCTTTCCGTCGTTGTGTTTAATGCAGACGATCGCCGATTTTTCACCGATTAAACGTGAGCTTGTGATCTCGTAATTCTTTCCGGCCAGCAGTTCACACATATAGTCTGTCAATCCTTCCAAATAGTCGTTAATTCTCCCGAGACCGGTTTCATTCAGCAATTTAAGACTTTGTTCGAGGCCGTAAAAGAGTGCAGAACTGCCCGTCCCGCTCTCCCACGCGAGCGCCGTCGATTTGAAAGGCTGCTCTGTATCTTCGAAATCCCACGGAGTTTCGACGCTTATCCAGCCGACATGTGTCGGCTCGACACGTTCCCTGGCCCGCTCCGAAAGATAAAAAATACCACAGCCTTCGGGCGCACAAAGCCATTTATGGCTAGCCCCGGAAGCAATGTCAACGAATTGAGCAGGCAGATCGAAACCCGTCGCTCCAAGACCCTGAATAATATCGACGGCAAATAGTGCATCCACATTTCTCGCCGCTCGGCCGATACGCTCCAGGTCGGCTTTGAATCCGGATGCGTACTGCACCGCACTGATCGCCACCAGTTTAGTGTTCGAATCGATAAGGCCAATGAATTCTTCAAGATCGATGCGGCCGTCCCGTTCAGGACAGAGCCGCATTTCGACGCTGAACTTATCCCGAATTCGTCGCCACGGATAAAAATTTGCCGGGAATTCACGCTCGAAACTGACGATGTTGTCACCGCTTTTCCACGGCAGCCCCGATGCCACCGACGCAAAACCATCGGATGTGTTTCGCATAAACGCTACCTGTTCAGACTTTACGCCGATCATTTCCGCGACGAGGCTGCGGGCACGATTTTTGGTGGCCACCCATTCGTTAAAATTATTCGAGCCGTTTTCGGATACATCGAGAAGCTGCGAATGTACAGCCTTAACCGCTGTCGTGGGTATTGGCGAAACGGCTGCGCTATTTAGGTAAGTATATTTTTGGGCGGCCGGAAAGAGCGACCGTATGTTTTCATTCATAATGTAGGTGGCCAGTCCACTTGGTAGGGGCTGACCTAACAAAAGGATTTCTTGTGGCCAAAGTGCCGGCCGTTCCTTACCGTCAGGCTCTGCCAAGTTTATATTTTCTTTGACAAACAATACAATGAAGGCTAATTTCTAAGTTGGCGCATTGTGTGCCAGCCGCAGCCCTTTCGGTCTGCATCTGAACTACAGTAATTATGTTCGATTTTAGGAGAAACCCCCAGTCTGAC
>JACMMN010000453.1 GCA_014379075.1 Pyrinomonadaceae bacterium
AAATATGAAAATTCTCATTGTCGAAGACGAACAGCACCTGGCCGACGGCCTCCGGTTTAACCTCGAAGCCGAAGGTTACGAAGCGGAAATAGCGCACGATGGCGAAACGGCGCTCAAAGCCAGCGAAAATTCCGATTTCGACGCCATCGTGTTGGACATCATGTTGCCCGGAATCGACGGTTTCGAAGTAGCTTCAAGGCTGCGTGCAAAGCAAAATTACACACCCATTCTAATGCTCACCGCACGCGGCCGGCCCGAAGACGTGCTCAAAGGCTTCGAAGCCGGGACCGACGATTATCTGCCGAAACCATTCGATCTCGAAATTTTCATGGCCCGCCTCAACGGCCTACTCCGCCGCCGTGAATGGATGCGCAAGGAAACAAAGGGCGCCCGCATCGACGACATTTACACCGTCAAAGGCAAAACGATAGATTTCGCCAATCTCGAGCTCCGCAGCAGCGGCGAAACCGTCCACCTGACGCTGATGGAGATAAAACTCCTCCGCTACCTGATCGAAAACGAAAACGTCACCGTCTCCCGCAAAACGATCCTCGAAGAAGTCTGGGACCTCCAGGAAGACACCGACACGCGGGCCATCGACAACTTCATCGTGCGCCTGCGAAAGTATCTGGAAGACGAACCGAACAACCCGCAAATCCTCCGAACCGTCCGCGGAATTGGTTACAAATTCGTCAGCGGAAAATGACTAATCGCCGCAATTTGGAATTGAAATGTACATCCTTCTTACTTGTTGTATCAGTTTTATTTTATAAGTTCCCAGATTTGCAATGCACCAACCGCAAATTCACTCAGGTTTCGTTTCGGAAATACGTGTTTTATTAAGGAATCACTACTCACAACGCACAATATTCGCGTATTATCAAGGATTAATCGTGATAACTCCACCGATCTAGCTATATTATTACGATTGATTCCGCATAATCGTAAGTTCGGCATTTTCTCTGTTCTCGGAGGTGACGTTATGAATAAATAAGTGATGGAGAAACTATTATTAACAGGCCAAGAGTTGAAATTGTTTTATCAAATGCGATTAATCGGGATTCTACTTAAAACTTGTCATTGAACAGAAAATGAGTAGAATAAACAGATCCAACAATAAGCAAAAGAGGTGAAATATCATGAGCATTCTAATGTCATTAGCAAGGCGCAACCAAGAGCCTGAGCCGTCTAATATCACATATTTTTATGATAACTGTTATCTAGCCCAACTTGGGCTAAGCGAACAATCATTAAATAATGGCACATTCGGAATTGGTCTAATAATGCAAAGAATAGTAGACGAAAAAAAAATGAGTTTCGTCAAAATTGTTGATCCGGTCATTACTCACAGATTGCAAAGAGCATTTTACCAAAAGACGAAGTTCAGAAAAATGACTTTACTAATTCAAGAAGGCGTGACGGGATATAATTTCAAATTTGAAGATGTCAGAGTTACGAATTTGAATCAAAAATTTGAGTCGGGTATTGTTACGGATATTGTTTCGATTGAGGTTGCTTACGCTGAATCGCGCTAATGAAAACGGAAAATAAAATATAAGAAATTATTCTCCTTGAACAAAAGCGATTGACTTTCGCTTTGTTTTTCTTATTTTTCTCCTAATAATATTTTAGCTCGCTTGACGACATTGAACTTGAGGCCTTATACGCCGAGTTGGCCAACGAAGACCGCGAACTTGCCGAAGTTGGTTTAGCCGAATACACTGCCAATCTCGAACGTGAGGACACGACTCGGTGACTTTCAATCGAGGCGAAATCTGGCTCGCTGACGTGCTTAGTATCTGGCTTCAGAAATGACGGAAGAAGAAATTCTTGATGATTTCCCGGATTTAACGCAGGAAGATTTGGACGCCTGCATCGCGTATGCCGCCGACCTAGGACGACGGTAACTGACTATCACCACATAAATTACTTTTAAGCCACAGTCTATTCCGAATAGCTTTTCCTCGCGATCACTTTTAGATTTTCCCGCCAGTTTTCGTGCAGTTCGAATCGCCATATTTCGATTTCCTTTGAAAGCATTTTTGCGAAAAGCTCGTAGTCGCGGTGAAAGCTTAGTGCGGGTGCGACGGTATAAACGAGCGCCGGTTTGTCGAGAATTTCGAGATCGCCGAATGCTTTTGCTTTTTTAAGTTCGCCGCGTCGGCGCTGCAATTCGATCTTTCGCCAGTAATCGGCGGCCTGGAAAAGCATTTCGCGGTCGGGCGAGGTTTTTAGCTCGATGATGACGAGACGGCCGTCTTTGCGGAGTGCGAGCAGGTCGATCTTGTCGGCGGATGTGCGGAATTGGTTGTAGATCGGCGACAGAATGAGATTGGCATCGAGCAGCTTTATATTGCGTCGAAGGATCGATTCGAGCCACGATTCGGGCGAAAGCCGATAAAGCTCGTGCCGTTTGTCGGATGGTTTCGGCCGACGATAATTTTGCAAATTCTCGATCAGATCAACCAGTTCGCCGAAGGATTCTTCGGCCAGCGTCTTGCGGTTTCGCTCGATCCCAAACCACGCCTTTTCAATTCCCAACATTCTGCGGACGCGGGCAAACGGCAAACCGAGAAACCGCAGCGTCTCGCCTTGTTTAGAGAAGACAATGTCGATCTCTTCCGGAGCAGCTTCAATAATCCGTTTAGCGGTTACGCTTGTTTTTACCGTTTGGGGCAGTACGAGTTTTTTATACGTTCCTCGCCAAAGATCGGAAAGCCCCAACGATTTCAGCTCGCGGATATTGGGTGCTTTTCGCGAGATCTCTAGGATCTTTATCTGGCCTTTTATCGGTTCGCCTAAGAGACCGTGAAGTTTTTGCAGATTTCTGGCCTGCCGCTTTTCACCGACGATCCAAATTTCACTTATAGGCTTTTTCGTCCTCATCTGGAGTTTCCGAAGCCAGAGGATCGCTGATGTGAGAAGCGTTTCGGGTGTTGCGATCTCTGATACATCCGACAAAATTGCGGTCTGTGCACCGCTTTTCGCTTCGACGATTATCTGGGCAAATCGGCCGTTTTCGGCATTCAGCGAAACACGAATAAGTTTCAGATGCGGGAAAGTTTCGGTGATTGCCCGGGACGTTTCATTTGCTTTCTGCAGGCGGGCGAGTTCGACGGTCAGGCTCAGTTCGTTCGCCGAAACTCGCGGAACCAGGCGAATTTCTTCCTTTTCTCGGCCAAAATTTGTGGCCAAAACTAGAGTGATCTTATCGCCCGCGGCCGTAAAATCTTCGATCCGTCGTGTCTCGAAACCTTCGTCGCCAAGAAAACCGAAAAGCACTTTGTGCTCATCGTCAGTTATCTCGATCTCAGTCTTTTGAAGCGGAAAAGTCCTGCCGTTTTCACGGATCAAAAGCCATTCAAAATGAGCGTCGATCATCTCGGGCAATTCCACGGCGATCCTCTCGCGGCTTACCATTTATAGTTTTCCGTGAAAAATTTCATCATCGATTCGCTCCAATCCGAATAACCTTTTTCTGAAGGATGAATGCCGTCGGCGAAGAAGCCTTCGAGCACAATGTTTCGCGGTTGATGATAATAGAAAACGCGGTCCATTTTGCTTGTTAGGTCCTTAATGTTTGCGTCGTGAAGTTTGGAAAGTTCCCAGAGGAGAAATTTTATCGGGTGAGGGATCGCGGTGGAGAGCTTTATCATCGGGCAATTAGAGAGGAAAAACACCGCATTTGGATTTTTTTTCCGCAATATTCCCAAAAGCTCGGTCATGTCACGCCGCCATTTTCGCGGACTGCTGAGCCGCATCACATCGTTTCCGCCCAGACCGACGAGAATATGATCGTAGGTCTCATCCGGAATCAGGGGCACGAGTTCGTCGATAGTTCGTCGCGCGGTAACGCCGTTTTTTCCGATCACAGTCCAATTTACTGTTTTGCCGATCTGCAAACTTAAACGTTTGGCAAATTGTCCGGCGAGCGCAAATTCATGGGTTCTCGCGCCCAAACCGGCGACCGTAGATTCGCCTATCACGAGCAGATTGACGCCTACGCCGCCGCCGTCACCGATCGTCCCGCTTTTTTCACCGGCGGCCCCCGGAAGCACGCCGACCCTTCGCCGCGTCAACTGACCCTGCACATACAAAAACGGTGAAAACGGCAGCACCAGAACTCCGCTTATCAGATAGATCGTCTGCCAAATTAATAAATTTATCGCCATCTTGTTCAAGCGGATCAATATGTTAAAATTTCAATACTCGAATGTTTTTGTCAAATGCCGCTAAATCTCTTCTCGCTTGTCTTTTACTTTTGATCTTTTCTGCGGGCTGCCGCTTCTGGCAGGATAATCGAAACACAAGTGTACCACTCGTTTCGGACACAAAAGAAGAGTTGCCCTATTCGACGAAAGAGCCTGAAATTTTCCAGTGTGAGATCGTGATAACGGCCGGCGAAACGGTTCGCACGACCTTTATTGCAAAAAAAGGCGACAAACGCCGCACGGATTACGATTTTGGCGGGGATCGCCAGCGTTCGCTATTACAGACGGATAATGATTACGTTATCTCTTACGGGAAAAAAATTTATGCGGAAATTGCGCAGCGACAGGATTCGGTTGCCTCCGAAGGGCCGTGGGACGAACTGACTTCACGATTATTGAATGAAAGGAACCGCACCGAGATCGAAGAGATCGGCACGGACGGCGATCTAATGGTTTACCGGTCAAAAATCACTGAAAGCAGTTTGAGCGAGATCGTAATATACATCGACCGGGCGACCGGAATTCCCGTGAAACAGGAATTTTTCACCGTCGACGGAGAACGGAAAGCCCTGCAATACACGGTAGAATTCAAGAACGTTTTGTTGGACGTCGAAGACAGTTCGTTCGAGATACCTAAAAACCTGCGAAGGGTTTCCGCGAGTGAATTTTACAATGCGGTACGATGATAATTTACAATGAGTGAGATCACAGAGCAGCAAAAACAGCGGGCAGCCGATTCGCTTCACAACCTGCCATTTGCAAAAATGATCGGCATGGAATTGGTCGATATGCGCACGGACGAAGCGGTTATCAAAATCGAAATGCGCGATGAACTTCGGCAGCCGGCCGGGGTGCTTCACGGCGGCGTTACCGCCACGCTGATCGACACGGCAATGGCCTTTGCCGTCATCACGCGTCTCGCCGAGGGCGAACGAGCTTCGACGATTGACATGACCGTTCATTACCTGCGGCCGCATACCGAAGGCACGTTCACCTGCACTGCAAAGATCGTCAGGGCTGGAAAACGCATATTTACCGTGTCCGCCGATGTCGAAAACGAACAAGGAAAATTGATCGCAACGGCGTTATCGACATATACAAAGGTCTAGGGAGTTGCAGGAGGTTACAGATAGTTGCAGTTTCTTGTCTTTTAACTCTGCAACTTCCCGCAACTCTGTAACTATGTAAACTACACCAATGGAGCAGCTAAGAAAATTCGCCCGCTATTTCCAGCCGTATAAATGGCACCTCATTTCGGGTATATTTTTTATTCTCGTGTCGCTGTGTTTCGGGCTGTTTGTTCCGTATCTGGTCGGGCAGGCAGTGGACGATTTGGGGATTGAGGTGACTTGGCACAAGGTCATTTACTATCCGGCAGTGATCCTCGGCGTTAATCTGATGAGCGGCGTGTTTCTGTTTCTCCAACGGCGTTTTCTGATAAATGCATCGCGGCATATCGAATTCGACATGCGCGAAGATTTCTACGCCAGCCTGGTAAATCAACCGCTCGAATACTTCCAAAATAACCGCGTCGGCGACCTGATGGCGCGGGCGACCAACGACCTCGCAGCCATCCGCCAGATCGTCGGGCCGATGATCCTCTACAGCTTTCAGGCGATTTTCGCTCTCGCTATTGTTCTGCCGATTCTCCTGAATATTTCCGTCAAACTCACGCTGGTGCTGCTTATCCCGATGCCGCTCGTTTCGCTGACGGTAAAAATTCTCGGCGAGCAGATACATAAACGCTTCGAGAAAATTCAGGAATTCTTCTCCGACATCACGGCCCGCACACAGGAAAACTTGAGCGGCGTACGCGTTGTCCGGGCGTACGCACAGGAAGATTCCGAGATCGAAGAATTTCAAAAGCTCAACCGCGAGTATGCCGCACAGAACATCAGGCTCGTAAAATTCGCCGCGGCGATGCGGCCTTTGCTTTTCTTTTTTATCGGGCTTGGGTTTGTGATAATTGTCGCGGTCGGCGTTCCGATGGCGGTTCGCGGCGAGATCACGGCCGGTGATTTCACGGCGTTCATCCTTTATCTTCAGCGGATGATCTGGTATTTGATCGCCCTCGGATACGTCGTCAATCTTTATCAGCGAGGTACCGCTTCGCTGAAACGTTTCAACGCAATTCTGGAGGCCGAACCGTCGATAATTGACTCTCCTGACGTCACCCAACAGCCGAAAATAAAAGGCGGCATCGAATTTCGCGATCTGACTTTCGCATATAACGGCACGCCGGTTCTTGAAAATATCGACCTGAATATCGAACAAGGCAAAACCGTAGCCTTCGTCGGCAAAACCGGTAGCGGCAAATCGACTTTGATGAGTTTGATACCTCGTTTGCTTGATGCTCCGGAAGGAAGCGTTTTGGTTGACGGTATTCCGATCCGCAAATTCCCGATCGAACAATTGCGCCGTTCCATCGGCTTCGTCCCGCAGGAAACATTCCTATTCAGCGACACGCTTGCGGCGAATATAGCGTTCGGCGTCGAGTCGGAACCACCTGCTGTAACGGGTGGAATCTTGTCAGTGCCACCTGCGGTAGCGGGTGGGTTTCCCACGCAAACCGTCAGTCATATTTCAGTCGAAAAAGCAGCCGAAATAGCCGGCCTCGCCGATGACATCAAAGATTTCCCCGGTAAATATGAGCAGCTCGTCGGCGAACGCGGCATCACGCTTTCCGGCGGCCAGAAACAGCGAACCGCTATCGCACGTGCCATCATGCGAAACCCGCGAATTCTGATTCTCGACGATTCGCTTTCGGCCGTCGATACCTATACCGAAGAAAAGATCCTGCACAACCTTCGCGACGTGAGGCAGGACAGAACAACGCTCATCGTCTCTCACCGCGTCTCGACCATCCGCGATGCCGACCTGATCTGCGTCCTCGAAAACGGCCGCATCATCGAACGCGGCACGCATCAAGAACTGCTCGAACTAGGCCGCGAATACGCCGATCTTTACCAGCGGCAATTGCTCGAAGAAGAATTGGAGGCAACGGATTGAATGACATCAAAACATAAAACCTTGAAGTATTTTTCATGCCGGGCTATTATTGGGTTGCCCGAAAGGATTGAGAAATATGGACTCAAAAACTTTGATCAACCGCCGCACTCGTCGCACTACCCTCACATTGGAGGCCGATGTGGTCGATTACGTTGAGCAAAAACTGGCCGGCGATAAACGACTGAAGGAAAAGACCCTGATCAACGATTTACTCCGAAAAGGAATAAAAGCCAATGAGTCGAAAGTAACTAAGCCGTTCGTTATCAAACCATTTACAACGAAACTTGCCCCTGGCATGTCGATTGAACTCCTCGAAGAATTGATACGCGAAATCTAAAGCGGAATGCTCTATTTGCCGGATAGCAACATCTTAATCTATGCCAAAATGACGGGCATGGAGGAGCACAAGGCGGCATTCGCCTGGCTGAACACGATATTAAACGATGCTGACTCAACTATTATCGTTTGCGAAACGACGGTTCTTTCATTTTTGCGAATATCGACAAATAAAAAGATTTTTGATCCGCACCTGCCGTACGCGGAAGCAATTGCATTCATTACTTCCTTTCTGACACATTCCCGGGTGTCGGTTTCCCGAATCTCACCGCAGCATTTCATCGACGTGGCCCAGTTTATGAAAAAGCACAATTTCGGGGGAAATCTGACAATGGACGCACATCTTGCCGTACTCGCAATAAGCACCGGTGCAGTACTCGTCACCCGCGACCGGGATTTTAAAAGGATCTCTTATTTGAAAACGTTAAACCCTCTTTGATCAAAGACAGAAGCCTGACCGTAAGAAAGGACTTTCTTAAACCTCCCGGATCAAACAATGAAAAATATGCAAAACGAAAATCCGAAAATTAACGGACAATATCAAACAATGATCGTCCTCTGGGCGGCACTCCTAATGTCGCAATTGATATTCATTCTGCTTATTTTTCTCACGCGGCCGCAGCTTTTCACGCTCGATTTCTCGCAGCATTTTTTCGGCAACAGCATGGCGCAGATCCTTGGCTTCGCGCTAGCCGCGATCACCGTGGTCATACTCTCATTCGCTTTCCGCAAAAAATTCAACGAACGCGCCGTCCAGGAACAAAACCCGGCCCTTGTCCAAAGCGGACTTATCATCGCCTGCGCCCTCTGCGAAGCAAGCTCTCTCTTCGGCCTCGCCCTCGCCTTCGCCTTCGATTACCAATACTTCTTCTTCTGGTTCGCCCTCGGCATCACTGGAATCTTATTGCACTTTCCGCGAAAGGACGCACTGCTGGCGGCGAGTTATAAGAAGCACTCGGCGGTGGATTGAACAATTACTAGCTGAATGCGAGGAAATTTGATAATTTAAGTGTTAGTTTGTTTCGATCTATGAGTTCGCATTCCCAGACGATGATCGTTGTCCAACCTTTTTCTTGATACAGAATTTGATTGTTTCGTCTCTTTCAACATTTCTTTCGCGTTTCGCTTTCCAATATTCGCTGTTCGTCTGGGGTGATACGTTTGCGCGTTTGCAGTTATGCATATGCCAAAAGCAGCCATGAACTAAAATGATTTTGCTATGGCGTGGAAATACGAGATCAGGTTTTCCGGGAAGTTTTTTGGAGTGGAGCCGAAACCTAAATCCCAGCTTATGAACAATTGAGCGAACTATCTTTCGGAAATAGTGTCGCGGCTTCATATATTCGACATGTTCCGCCGACGTTGTTGCGGAGTAAGATTATCGGTCATTAATTCAGCGGACTGGCAAAATCCATAAAGTATGTTTCTTCGTCAATCTTGTAGAAAGCAACATCGTCCCGACCATATTGATCCAAATATTCTTTCAGTACGGGATCACCTAACGGCACGCCAAGCCTCTGTCTGAAATAGATGCCAATCTCACTGTTATTATTTGGAGTATGTAACAGCCTTTCCCTTGGCCTGTTCGCCCGCCAAAATCCACTGTTTATTATCATCTGTAAAGACGGTGAAATGTTCAGCGATAGGGGCATAGATGAGGCGGGTCCACTTTAGCTCCGCGTTTCGCGGCAAATAGCCACGCCGTTTACGGCGTGGTAAGTATGGTCGAATTTCATAAGGGCGTTTTAACGTCCTTACCGATTTCAGGCCTTAGCCTTCATCATCAGAGAATTTCTCAAGTCTATCGTAGGTGGTTCCCGTCTTGTGGTGTTCTTTTTGGTTTTTTATGTAATTGACGGCCCATTGCAGGTCTTTCGTTCCGAATGTTACGATCCCATAACCGCGTTGCCACTCAAGGGATTTCGGCTGGACCTCGTGGTTAATGTAATGAGAGCTCGATCCTTTCAGCTTACCTACCCAATCCGAAACGAGAAGATTTGGCGGCAGACTAACTGCTATATGAATGTGAGTTTCGGTGCCTCCGATTGCGTGAAATAAAGCACCCGGCGTTTCGAGTATCTTATGAGTTAGATAATGATATAACCGATCTTGAATCTTTTCTCGTATCATCGGCAAACTGGTTTTGGTGTGCCAAGTAATGTGAAAATTGATTTCCGAATATACACTGATCGACATAATTTTTGCTAAAGCATAGCTGAAAAAGGACGTTAAAACGCCCTACAAATCTCTTTCGCAATTTAACCACGCCGTAAACTGGCGTGGCTAGTTGCCCTTCGGGGAAGCCTCGTGAACGAGGCTTATTAAGATTTAGAAATGACGCTAAATCTGGTTAATGTTATATTTAGGCGAACTTAAAATACAACTCTTTCATGCCTGATAACAAACACAAAAATTACGAAATTTTGAATTTGATCGGCTACGGTTTAGCGAAATTCGACATGGAATTTGTCCATCATCTCGGCTTTAAAACAAAGCAGGCATTTTTTAAAAGTATAGTGGAAAACGGTATTGCCGAGACGGTTGGCACAGTAAAGAATCGGCAGGATTTATTCGACCCGTATCCAGTTAAGGGTAGAAAATCTAGGAGACATACAACTAACACCGGATTATTGGGATTGCGAATGCGAAAACAATTATATTCACAAAAAAGAAGAGCTTATTTGTTTAGTTTGTGAAACAATTCCCGACGAACAACCAGATTCCAGACTTGAGGAAGTGAACGAATTACTCGAATCAGAAGGTTTTACCGTAAACTGCATTTCTCAATCCACTAAAATTTTTTGAGAAAAATATTTCGGCTTAAAAAAACTCAGAGCCTTTATTTCAAATGCCTGTGGTGCCAAATACTTCTTTTGAAGTCTCAACCGGAAATTTTTGCCACATTACAGCGCGAACCTCGGCCAGATCTTTTTCCAGATTCGGCAGTCGCGTTCCAGCACATCACGAACACTCTGAAACGGACTTCCGTTTGTCTTGCTCCGCCTTCCTTTGTTTGCTATGAAATCGACAAAATCCAGAACTTCAGTTTGCAACTCCGGCGGCAGCGATTCCGATTTTGCGGTAATCTCTTCTACTATGTGTGTCATTTTTACTCTCCCGTCGAAGCAACTTTATCATTAATATTATCTTGGAATCGGGAAAAAAAAGAGGTTTTTGGATGGTTTTGGTTAACATTTCTCAAATAAAAAACCGCTCCGGTTTCCCGAAGCGGTTTTACTTTTATATTAAATTGTAAATTATTTTCCTAAACTACTAACGGTAACTGTTCGTCTGCCGAATCGTCGTGCTTCGGAACAGCTT
>JACMMN010000070.1 GCA_014379075.1 Pyrinomonadaceae bacterium
ACTTTCACTCCTTTGCTTCCAGATGCCGTCAGATCGAAAGTATGCCGGTCTCCATAAAGATGCCGCAGCCGACGCTTTGTATTTGAAAGCCCAACACCTTCCGGCAAGTTTTCCAGATCACCGAACGGCACCCCAATGCCGTTGTCGCTGACCGTTAGCTGCAAATCCCCGTTATTTCGAACAGCTGAAATATCTATTCTGCCGCCTTCCGAACGCGGCCCGATTCCGTGCTTGATAGCGTTTTCGACCAGTGGCTGCAAGATCATATTCGGCACACTGGCATCGAGCGTGTCGGCCGAAATCTGCATTTCGACCTTCAACCGATCGTGAAAACGCATCTGCTCGATCTCGACGTATTTCTCGAGGAATTCGAGTTCCTGTTTGAGCGAAACTTCCTGCACTTCCAAATTTTCAAACGACATTCGCAGCAGATCGCTGAGATCGGTTATCATCCGCTCGGCCGATTCGGCATCTTTGTAGATAAGTTCTGAGATTGCATTTAGCGTGTTGAAAAGAAAATGGGGGTGAAGCTGCATCTTTAAAACCTGAAGCCTCGACTGGGCCAGCCGTGCCTCGAGCTGCGATGTCTGAAGTTCGCGTTCACGATACCTCTGATAATAATTGAAAGCCGATTTGATGCCGACAACGCCGAGATAGATCAATATGCTGAGGTGAAGATTGACGTAAACGAAAAACTGGTAAGCCTCTAGAAAACTCGCAAACTCGCGCCCGGGCGGATACCCGAGCCGCATCAGCACAAATGCGTCAATCATTTGCTGAAAAAGAGCGATTAAGACGCAAGCAACGGCATGAAACGACAGCGACGCTCGCCAACGGCCCGCCTCGAACGGAAATCTCTGCGCGAGATAAATTATCAACGGGCTCAACGCAAACCAAACATAGCCGGAAACCATCTGCCACAGCAATATCTGCCAGAAAGCAACAGGATTCCGCGAGAATTGAGTCTGTAATGCAAACTGGCTGGCGAAAAAGAAACCGAACAGCGTCCACACGCCCCAGATAGTCGCCCATTTTAAAAATTTTGCTTTGAAAGCCGCTTGGGAATTCATAAACTTTATTTTTAACACTAAACCTTAAAATTCAACAACAAAGGTGTGATGAAGCGGTATTTTTCGCTGACGACCTGTTATTTGGATCTAGGTTGATGCAATTTTGTCCATGTGCGGACTTACCTCGCGTATGTCTTTTAGAAAAGGTTATACTTACCAAAATGAGCTTGAAAGGGGAGAATTATGGCAGAAAATCATGTGTCTAAGGAAAACTTAACGCGGCGGCGTGACGAGATCCTTGCTCAATTGGACAAGGTTAATCAGGACCTTCAGATGAGCCTCGACCACGACCCGGAAGAACAGGCTATCGAAGTCGAACAAGAGGAAGTTGCAATAGCGAGGGAAGCTAGTCTCCGAAAGGAGTTGTCCGGGATCGATGACGCTTTGCTTGATTTCGATTAAAATTTACCTCAATCGTTATCATTCAGAACTCTTTCGAGCGGTGTTTTATCTCTTGACGCAAAAAATTCAAAATCGTCGCTTGCCTTTGATTCGGGAAGCAGTACGCGTGACCCGCCGACCGAAAACGTTAACAACTGTATTTCCGGTTCATTTTTCCAAACACGGGGCACGATCCAGAACCACTGTACGATCCCGAGCACAAACAGCAGTGTGAGGTTCACATACATGCCCTGCATGGAATTCGGCTGGACGTTCAAAACGTAATCGGCCATAAATAAAAGCGGGATGCCAAAAAGGCTGCTGGGAAAGGATAGGATAAACATCGTGGTGGTGGCCGTGCCGATAGAATTTGCCGCGAGGGACGGCGTATCTACGGTAGAAGGAAGAAATATAGGCAGGATCAACGCGAAAAGACTCACCAACAGCCACATCCCGCTCAAAGACAACTTAAATCGCTCGTTCATGTGAATGCCTCCTGTTTCAACTGCTAATTTAGACACCGCAAACCTGGGTTTTGTTCCCGTCACGCTGAATTTTTTCATGTTATAATTTTCGCAATCTGCCAGCAAAAAATAATTTATGACTTCGACGACCGACATTCTCACCGGCACCGTGAAAGGTCCCGGCCTGCTTCCGCACGAATATCTTTTTATCACAAAAGATAATAGGAAAAACCGCATCGGCGAGTTCGTCTATTACGAAGCTGTGATCGACGACGAAACGCGCAAGATCGTCGGAACGATCAACGGCCGGAAGCTAGTGCGGAATCTGCCGGATGTATTTCTGGCCGATCCGGGAATTCCGCCGTCGGCAATCTCTTCGCTCATCGGCCTCGAAGGCGACGCTTTGGAAATTTACGAGATCACTGTCGAAACCATCGGTTACTTCAGCCGCAAATTGAACGATTTCGTCAACCCGCGCATTCCGCCGACGCCGGGCGACTGCATTCATCTCGCATCATCGGAAACGCTGTCCGAAATGCTCAGCCCGAAACGCATTTGCGACAACGGCTCGGCCCATATAGGGAGTTTGCTGACGCGTGAGCCGGGCGAAGTTCCGGTGGTGCTGTC
>JACMMN010000454.1 GCA_014379075.1 Pyrinomonadaceae bacterium
GCCTTTAAAATGCTAATCTCGGCCGGCGTTGTTGCCTTCAAGATCGGTTTGGGGCCGGGTTCGATCTGCACGACGCGGGTCGTGACCGGTGCCGGTGTTCCGCAAATAATGGCTATTTCCGAAGCGGTCCAGGCTGCAAAAGGCACGGGCGTGCCGATCATTGCAGACGGCGGAATTAAATTTTCCGGCGATGTGGCAAAGGCAATTGCTGCCGGTGCCGATTCGATCATGATCGGTTCGCTATTCGCCGGAACTGAAGAGGCTCCTGGCGAGGTCATTCTTTATCAAGGCCGTAATTTCAAGACATATCGCGGAATGGGATCGATCGGTGCGATGAAAAAAGGCTCGAGCGACCGCTACGCACAGGAAGGCACGGTCGCCGATTCCAAATTCGTCCCCGAAGGCATCGAAGGCCGCGTCGCCTACAAAGGCACGATCGCCGACATGGTAACCCAATTAATAGGTGGCCTCCGGGCCGGAATGGGCTATACCGGCTGTAAAAATATCGGCGAACTGCAAAACAACGCGAAATTCGTCCGCATAACGTCCGCCGGCCTTCGCGAATCGCACGTTCATGACGTGATAATCACTAAAGAAGCTCCGAATTATAGGCTCGAATCGTAGGCTTTTTAGCCGGCGAATATAAACGTCGATCCTTGGCGTAAATTTCGCTGATCGGCGAACAATGGTTCACGAATTTTTCGACCTGGTTCGATATCTTTTTTTCCGCTGTTTACCCGTTTTGGAATCAGTTTCTTCAACTGCTCCGGGCCGCTCCGCCTGTCTACACTTATCACGCAGTTTCCTCAACAGATTCGATGGATTCTATTGTTTTTGCTGCATTGGCAGAACATGAAATAAATGTCTTGTCTTTTGCACATTGTTTCATCTATAATACAGACGGAGGAAAATTAATATGATAAGTCATTGGGAAGAATTTCATTCGGGGCCGACAGAGCCGCTCGACAAACGGATAAATGTAACGCTGAGCCCGAAAAATATTTTTTATCTGAACGGTAATATCTGCGACAAGCTCGGCAACCCCGAAGCCGTGCGGCTGCTTTTCGATAAGGTGAACAGCTTTATCGGAATAGATCCGGCACCCGCCAGCCTGCCGAACGCGTTCCCGCTGAAATCAAAGCTCGGGACAAAAAGCAGGGTGATTATAGCCACTACATTCTGCAAACATTATGGAATAAAGGTCGATAGCACCACCGCATTCATAAACACAGAGATCGACGAAAACGGCATCCTGCGTCTCGATCTGAAATCAACGACCAGAGTCTCACGACCCGGAGCTCGAAGGCATTCGCGATAAATCCTAATCTTACCATGAACGCCGCCCGCGGCTTCGCCGCCCTATTTGCGGCAAAGTTATACTTTTCCGATTGGCCTGCAAATTGTCTTGCGGCTATGCCGCCGTTTTTGTTTCCCTCGGATAGTCGGCCTATTGCTTTTCGACCGTTGATTTGATATTTTTTTGACATGATTTCACAAGATGTCCTTCTACGAAAGATCAATAACTTGCCACCAGCCAGGATTGATGAGGTGGTTGATTTTGTGGACTTTCTGGCCGACCGTGAATCGACCGCCCAAAAGACAGAGCTTGCGGCCTTGATAGCGGAATATGCGTCTGAAAATGCCGGAACCGAATTTGATCTGGACGAAGAGTTCGAAAAGGCAGGCATCGACCATCTGAGGACTATCGACGGGGTCCCGCAATGAAACGCGGAGATGTTTTCGTTGCGGAATTATTCCCGCGTTCCGGTTCCGAACAGAGCGGCCGAAGACCGGTAATTGTAATTTCACACAACAGCTTCAATTCAAACGTAAACTGGCGGTCGATTATCGTCGTTCCTTTATCCACCTCCGCGAATCAAGCCCGTCGCGGGCCAACCGCAGTTATTCTTAAAGCTGGCGAAAGCGGCCTTTCGAAGGACAGCGTTGCTCTTTGCCATCAAGTGACCACACTCGATCGAGCAAAATTGAAGCAGCATGTCGGCGAATTAACTTCGGAAAAACTGTTCGAAATCGAAAGAGGGCTCAAAGCCGCGATGGATATAGAGTAAAAGCGTCACGAACCTTCATGCGGCTTCGCCGCCCTATTTGCGGAAAAGTTATACTTTTCCGATTGGATTTAAAAATATTTGTGCGGCTATGCCGCCGTTTGGCAAGCCGTGGTGAGCGGCGGCATAGCCGCGAGTCATTCTTGCTAACAACGGAAAAGTATAACTTTTCCTCAAATAGACGGGCATAGCCCAAAGAAGTTGGGAAAGAGTTTGAACGAATCTGCAAATTCAGTTGCCCTGTCGAAGAAAACGGGCTGTCACTCCACCGATAGTAGAGACGACCACACTTAGCAGTAACACCATCGCAATCGTCGAAATAATAATTACTGAATCAGCCTCAACCGTCGGATTACCCGGACCGATTTTCCATGCGATAAACCAACCAATTGTTGAATCAACAAGACCGACAATTGCTCCCAAGATCGGTGCGTAAATTAAACCTGCGTATTTCGAAATAGCGAACCCTGCTACACCATAAATCACAAGTGAAATCGGTATCAACCAAGCATAATCGAAAGCTAAATTGCTCGAAGCCAAGGCTCCAAAGGTTGCGACGCTAATCACTGCGACAATACCGGCCGCTGTTATTAGAATAAAATTTTTCATTTAATTTGGCTTCTGGTTCAACGGCCGTTCGCCGACGTGCCGAATAACAGTGCCGTATCCGACAATTGTTCCGCCTTCTCGAATTGTGAATGTAGCGCCCGGAACAACCGAGTCGTACCAGGGATTTGGCCAAAACATAAGTCCTAAATCCGCACGGAAGGATTGCCCCAACCCAATAGTTTCCGGTCCGGACAAAAAGCAAACACCTATCATTGTTTCGTCGATCCAATTTCCCTTTAAGACAGGTTTTCGCTGATGTGGGTCGCCAATGACAATGTGTGGTCGATACGCGCAATCAGAAACGTAAGGCGGACTCACTCGACCTCCTTCCGACTTAACGAGAAAAGTAACCTCTGCCTCTATACAATAAATCGAACTCATTCGCATCGACATGTTCCAGAACTAAAATCGCCTGTTCACGTTTTACAGTAGGAAAGTTATCAAGAAATTCATCGAGCGAAACGCCGACTTCCAAATTATCAAGCAATGCTGAAACCGGCACACGAGTACATTCAAAAACAGGTGTTCCACTGAGAATGTCTTTATCAACTCGTATTGGAAAGTCCTTATCGCTAGTCATTTCTGTATCCGTCTAAACAGCTCGATATTATCGCACTTGCGAGTTTCTTATTCTACAATTATTTCTCGTAAGCAGTCGAAAGGAATAGAGATTCAAACTGTTTCGAATTCTTTTCTTTTTCCGCTCCAACGTAAATCACGAATAGGGTAAGCGCGTCACCTAATTTAAGCTCATTGTTCATCGATTCGGCAATCTGTTTCTGAAGAGGAATCCAATATTCAGCGTCACCCTCTTTAAATAAATACTCGGTTTCATAAAGTCGGGTAAACTTTTTATTAACCTGCTGAAGTTTGCTCCATGTCGTTATAAGTCCCAGATGATTATCAGAAATAGGCCGTGGAGTTCCTATGTATTCAACTCTCACTTTGGAATAGAATGGATCAATACCAATAAAGCCATTCTTTTCTTCAAGCTTAGCAGTTTTGAGTATTCCGTCGGTCGCTTTGCGGTTCAATTCAATGATCTCAGATAATGTCCGAGGCTTATATTTGTTTGAAGAAGATTGCTCTTGTGAAAACGCAAACGATTGAAAGGCTAAAATAGACAATAGAGCAAGGAAAAAAATTCGAAAGTTTTTATTCATGATGTTTATTTCCATTCGTTGGCTTACTGCTTCAACTCACCGGCCGCAGTTTCCCACTCATCGTACATTTTTTGGATAAACTTTTCCTTTTCGCGAAATTTTTTGGTTACTTTCTGAAGCTTGGCGTAGTCGGCGACAGTTTCAGGCAGGCTCATTTCGGTGGAGAGGCTTGCGACTTCGGCTTCGAGTTTGGCTATTTCGGATTCGATTTCGGCGATGCGTTTTTCGATTTTTTCGCGTTGGTTTTTGCTGAGCGATGAGCCGCCCGCTGACGCAGGTGGTACTGACACGGAGCCAACTGCCGCCGAGATTCGGGGTTTGCTGGACATTGCGGATTCTTTGCCGCTTAGTTTCCAGTCGTGGAAATCGGTGTAGTTGCCGTCGAAGCTGACGACGCTGCCGTCTTTTTCGAAGGAGAGCATTTGGTTGGCGATCTTGTCGAGGAAGAAGCGGTCGTGGCTGACGGTGATGATCGTGCCGTCGTATTCGTCGAGGGCGTTTTCGAGCGATTCGCGCGAAGGGATGTCGAGGTGATTGGTCGGCTCATCGAGCACCAGGACGTTTTTCTGAGAATAAATCAATTTCGCGAGTGCCAGCCTTCCCTTCTCACCGCCGGAAAGCGTTGAGACATTTTTGAACACATCTTCGCCGAAGAACAGGAATTTTGCGAGGAAACCGCGCAAAGTTCCGTTGTCGGCCGTCGGTGCGACACGGCGGAGTTCCTGGATCACTTCGTTTCGCGGTTCGAGGTCTTCGAGATTCTGCGAATAATAGCCGATATTCGTCTTCGTTCCCCAGTGCATCTTGCCATCAAGTTCGCGGATACTGCCGAGGATCGTTTTCAGCAACGTCGTCTTGCCCGTTCCGTTACCGCCGATAATGCCGAGAGCATCGCCGCGATGCAGGGAAAAGTTTAGTTTTTGTGCGAGAACTTTTTTGTCGTAGCCGATGGTCAGGTCTTCGATCGTCAGCACGTTATTACCGGTGCGTTCGACCTGCTTCAACCCGAAGTTGCCGCCGGATTTTTCGCTGGTGACTGCTTCGATACGGTCCATTCTGGCGAGCAAAGTTCGGCGCGATTTGGCTTGTTTCGTCTTTTGGCCTTCCAGATTGCGGCGAATGAATTCCTGCGTTTTGTTAATTAACTGCTGCTGATTTTCGTATTCACGCAGCTGCTGCTCACGGCGAAGTTCGCGCTCGGTCAGGTACTGCGAATAATTTCCCTTGTAAGTGACGGCCAGGCCGCGGTCGATCTCAACGATGCGGTTGGTCACGCGGTCGAGAAAATAGCGGTCATGGCTGATAACGACGTAGGTTTTATCGTATTCCTTTAGAAAATCTTCGAGCCATTCGACGGCATCGACATCGAGGTGATTGGTCGGCTCGTCCAATAACAAAATATCAGCCGACGAAAGTAGAAGCCTTGCCATTCCGAGACGGTTTTTCTGTCCGCCGGAAAGCGTTTTCGTGTCGAGAGCCCAGGTTTCGGTCGGAAAGCCCAAGCCGAGTAAAACCGATTCGGCACGGGCCGCATATGTAAAGCCGTCGGCATGCTCAAACGCGGTTTGGAGATCGGCGTATTTGTGCAGCACTTCTTCGGAATGGTCCGTCTCCATCGTCTTTTCGAGGGAACGCATTGCCGCTTCAATGTCGTGGATGTCCTTGAACGCGGAGAGAGCGGCGGTGTGGACGGTTTCGCCCGGTTCGAAATCGACATGCTGATCGAGCAATCCTAATTTCAGGCCGTTGATCTTGATGACCTCGCCCGTGTCGGCGGCTTCGGCCCCGGTAATGAGACGAAAAACCGTAGTCTTACCCGCGCCGTTGCGGCCGACGAGGCCGACCTTTTCGTTCGGGTTGACCTGAAACGACACACCCTTAAGTATCTCGGTGCCGCCGTAGGATTTCCATGTATCTGAAAGTCTGAATAGCATAAAAAAGAGTAGCCGGCGTGTAGTGCCGGCTACTGGGATTTAATTTTTCGTGCAGGCCGCCAACGGGAGGCAACGCTTACACTTTGAGATTTCAATCTAAATTTAGTTCCCGTCTATCTTGTTCGTCCTGCTCCTCCCGTTCAGCGGTTAAAATCTTTAACCTCTGAACAGGATGAAAAAGAAGGAACAGGAAACTATCGGTTCGCGTTCGTGTTTGCCGGAGTGTTTGCGACGGGCCTGTTTGCCGCCGGTCTATTTGCCGCAACATTCGTATTACCCGCCGTATTCGTATTAACGGCAACATTGGTATTCGCGACCGGAGTCGCCGCAGGTTCCGGTGTTACGGCTCCGGCAGGGCGTGCACCGCTCAATTCGTTCGGGTTATCGACGACCTTTTTCGCCAGGTAATTCTCGATCTTGGCTTCGTTCATTACGGTTGCCTGGTACGATGCCGCGAGGATCTGCTTTCGCGAATTGATGAGAAAGTCGGTAATTTCCTGTCTAACACCCTGTGTTTCGAGTGTGCGTTCTTCGTCGGTTTCCTGTTTCCGCTGCAGTTTCAGGATCAAATATCGGCCTTCGAATGGAATAAGCTGCGGGAAAATTTGCCCGACCTGAAGCCGGCTCATAAACACGTCGGCTACCCCGGCCGGGAAAGTCTGCTTCATTTCCTCTTCGGTAAAATAACGCCAGTCGCCGCCCTTGAATTTGGTGTCCTGGTCTTCGCTGCTCTCGCGGGCGACGGTCGCAAAATCGGCTCCCTGAACCAACCGGTTGCCGATCTCCTTCGCCTTTGTCTGTGCTTCGATATCGTTTTTGGTCGTGTCGCCGTCGCCAAGATCTCGTGGGTCGATAACGATCGCACCCAATTGGGCACCGCGTTTATTCTTGAATGCAGCTTTGTTGCTGTTGAAAAAAGCCTCGATCTCGCTGTCTTTCGGCGGCTCTATCTTGCCGGTGATCTTGTCATTCAGTTTCTGAATTGCCAGGCCTTTTTTTATCAGCAAACGCGCAGACGCTTCTGTCTCGCCGATCTTTGACATTTCCTCATTAAACTTCTCGGCGGACATACCGCTGGACGTTTTGCGCTTGTTGAATTCCGCGGTTACTTCTTCCTCCGTTGGCAGCGAGCCTTCTTTCTCAGCCTTCTGGAACATTACTTCCTGTTCGATCAGCTGTTGAAGAACCTGAAGTCTGGCACCTGCGAGCTCAAGCGGGGAGAGCTTGTTTTCCTGCCCTTGCGCCTGCTGTTTTACCGCACGCTCGACCTCTTCCATTTTAATGGCTGTGCCGTTGACGGTCGCCGCTGTATCATTCGGATCGACACCGCTTACTCCGGTGGCTGTATTTGTAGCTCCCCCGCCACAAGCTCCTAAAACAACGGCGAATGCCGATACGAGAGCTACGGGAAGAAGTCTGGATTTTAAAATTTGCACTGTGGCTTTTACTCCTTTGAAATTATCGATGTCTATCATTGCTTGACTATGTGGGCCTTTATTTGGTATAAAATCTATTTTTGGGTTTTTGTAAACTCTATTTTTTCACCTCATTTATTTTTGGAGGCAATTATTATGGCTAAACGATGCGATATATGCGGCAAAGGCCCGCAATTTGGAAACAATGTTTCACATGCGAATAACAAGACCCGCCGGAGGTTCAATCCGAATCTGCAGCCTGTCCGCGTTCAGCTTTCGGCCGGCGGAAACGGGCGGATCAAGGCCTGCACGCGCTGTATAAAATCGGGCAAAGTTGTCAAAGCGGCGTAATCTTGTTTGATAAACAACTAGATACTTTGGTTGCCAAACACTGAATCATTTTAGTGTTTGGCTTTTCTTATTGTCCAAAGTCTCAGTCACGCTTGAACGCACCGCGCTAAACGACAGCTATGCAGTCGATCTCCACCCGAGCATCTCTCGGGAGCCGGGCGGCCTGAACGGTTGCTCTTGCCGGCTTGTTCTCGTCGAAATATCTTCCGTAAACTTCATTCATCGCGGTAAAGTCACCCATGTCCGCGAGAAATACCGTAGTTTTTACAACGCCGTTCAGATCCGAACCGGCCGCTTTCAAGACTTCCGTCAAATTTTTCAAAACCTGCTCGGTCTGCTCGGCAATGTCGGCGGACACAAATTCGCCGGTCTGCGGATCGATCGGGATCTGGCCGGAACAAAATATCATGTTCCCGGTTTTGATCGCCTGCGAGTATGGCCCTATCGCTCCGGGTGCCGTTTCGGTTGAAATAATTTCCTTCATTGCGTAAAAATGCCGACTTAACGATTAATCAAGCAAAAGGCGAAGTTTAGCAAAAAAAAGGGCAAAAAGAAAGGAGAGGCAATGTAAAATGGATAATTGACAGTGGAAAATGAAGACGGACGTCTCTAAATTTTCATTTTCCACTAACAATTTTCCATTTACACTGCTTATGCGTTCATTCTTTCGACCGTGATGACGCCGGGCACTTTCTCGATCGCGCTTACCACCCGGTCGAGGTGCTTTTTGTCGAAAACTTCGACAGTGACTTCGATAAGGCCTTTATCATCGCGTGAGACATTCGCACTGGCGTCGCGGATGCCGGTCTTGATCTCGGCGATGGCATTCGTGATCCCTGCGAGCATACCGGTGCGGTTTTCGGTGGTGACGAGAATTCGGACGGATTGTATCTCGCTTTTCTCGGATTTGGCCCATTCAACCTCAACGATCCGGTCTTTATTTATCATTAGCTGGGCGACGTTCTTACACCGTTTATTATGAACGACTATTCCCTTTCCGAGCGAAATATAGCCGATTATATCTTCGCCCCGCAGCGGGTTGCAGCAGCGTCCGCGGGTCGTGAGCAAATTGTCGATGCCTTTTACGATGATGGCGTCTTCACCGAGGCCGATGAACTTCTTCACTGCCTTCATGCCACTTTCGATACGGGTTTCCTTTCGCTTTTCGGGATCGAGCTCGGCAAATTTCTCGGCGCCGAGAAATTTCGATATCACGTTCCGCGGCAGCGTTTTGCCGTAACCGATCGACGCAAGCAGGTCTTCCGGACGGCCTAGGCCGTATTCGTTGGCGATCCTTTTCATCTCGGTCTCGTTATTTATGAGTTTTTTTGGCGAAAGACGGAATCTGTCGATCTCCTTTTCGAGAAGTTTGCGGCCTATGTCAATAGACTCCGCTCGCTGCTGATCGGAAATGAAATGCCGGATCCGATTTCGAGCCTTTGACGTGACTACATAATTCAGCCAATCGCGTGACGGTTTAGAATTCGCCGTCGTTAGGATCTCGATCACGTCGCCGTTTTGAATTTCAGTTTTAAGCGGTACGATCCGGCCGTTTATTTTCGCTCCGGTGCAAGTGTCGCCAACCTCCGAGTGAATGGAATACGCGAAATCGAGCGGCGTCGATCCGCGCGGAAGCTGGATAACTTTGCCGAGCGGGGTGAACGCATAAACATCCTTCGGAAAAAGATCGAGTTTGAGCGATTCGATAAAATCCTCGGAATCTTCGCCATCCTCGGTATTCTCGACCAGTGGCAGCAGCAGCTTTTCGACCGTTTTGCGAAGTTCATCGAGGTTTTCGTCATCCTTTGACCCGAGTTTGCTCTCTTTATACCGCCAATGGGCCGCCACGCCCTCCTCGGCGATCCGGTGCATCTCTTCGGTGCGGATCTGCACCTCGAAAGCCTGTCCGCCATCGCCGATAACGGATGTGTGAAGCGATTGGTATAGATTGTCTCTCGGAATTGCGATCCAATCCTTAAACCTTTCGGGAACGGGAGTCCAGATATCGTGGATAACGCTTAAGGTGAGATAGCAGTTCTTCCTGTCGTTGGCCGTGATGATTCGTGCGGCGATCAGGTCGTAAACCTGCTCTATCATCAGCTTTTGCTTTCTAAGCTTCTTCCAAAGCGAGTAAAGGCGTTTCACACGTCCTTCCACCTCAACGAACGGAACGTCGTTCTCCTTTAGCTTCTCCTGGATGGTTTCCTTGATCTTTTCAAGAACGGCTTCCAGTTCCGGGCGGCGGGCGTCTACCTCTTTGGCAAGGCGTTTGTATTCTTCGGGGTAGAGGTTCTGAAACGCGAGATCTTCGAGTTCGCTTCGCATTTTACCCATTCCAAGGCGATGGGCGATCGGTGCGTAAATGTCGAGCGTTTCCTGCGATATACGGGCGCGTTTCTCCGGCTTCAGGAACTGCATGGTCCGCATATTGTGCAGGCGGTCAGCCAGTTTGATAAGCACGACGCGCACGTCCGTGATCATCGCGAGGACCATCTTGCGGACATTCTCTGCCTGCTGTTTCTCTTTGGATAAGTTGCTTATATGGGCGATCTTTGTCAGCCCGTCCACGAGATGCGTTATTTCCTCGCCAAAATAGATTTTGATCGTGTCCAGATCGACGAGCGTGTCTTCGACAACGTCATGCAGGAGGCCGGTCGAAACGCTTACCTCGTCGAGCCGCATTTCGGCCAGGATGTCCGCAACTTCCAGCGGATGAACGAGATAAGGTTCGCCCGAGGCCCGCTTTTGCCCTTTATGATGGAGCGCGGAAAAAAGGTATGCCCGCCTGATGAGTTCAATGTCAGGTTCGGGACGGTTCTTAGATACCTTTTCTATGACGTCTTCGATACGGATCATGTAAATCGAATTCTATCTTAGCAATAACAAGGGTATGATTTATATGAAAATCTTGTTCTGCACCGGATAGTGCCCTAATTCTGTGGTGCTTTTTTTTGGCTCCTGCAGGTTTCCGTTTTTGCTTTGCGCCCTTCGCGTCTTTGCGTGAAACCTCTTTTTTTCACGCAAGAAGAACAAGAACGAACAAGATGACATAATTCCGAGCCAGCGGATTTAAAGAACAGAAAAGGTGATGCCCGATTCAACGAATGTGAGCATCACCTAAACTAAAGTCAAAGCAAAGTACTTATTTCGCGGAATTGGCGTTCGTATTAGCGTTGGCCTCTTCCTGCTGAACGGCAATTCGAGCTTCGATCTCCGATTGGAGGCCCTTGTTTACGTCGCTAAGCTCTATAAATTGGGCTTTCGCCTGATCCGCCTGCGTCTTCAAGCTGTCGCGGTCGGCCGTGCGTCCGTCCATTTCCGCAAGGCGCATTGCCTGACCAAGTAAACTCGCCCTGTACGATCGGGCCGATTCAAATATCTTTATCAGATCGTTATTTTTCTTGAGATCTTCATCGGAAAGAGTCTTAACGTTCAGGCCTTTGGCGTTCTTTACCGCTTCCGGCTCGAGGCCTACGGCCTGTTCGATGAATTTGTTGCCTTCGGTGACGCATGCCTTTAGTTTTTCGAATTCCTCGCCGCTTTCCGGTTTCACGAATTCGAAAACGTCCTTCCCGTCCTTCTTGACGGTCTTTTTCGTTTTCTCTGTGTCGGTAACCTCGTTGGCGCAAGTATTCTGCTTTGCCGCCAGTGAAGTCAACGCTTCCGCCCTGAACTGAGGCTCGATCTGGGTGTTGCTGGCCCGCTCGGTCACCAATTTCTGCCAATCGTCCGGCCTCACGAGGTTCTCATAAAGACTGGCGATAGCCTTATACGAGCTTTGATCGTTCTTATCGACCGCCAGCGACTTCTGATATTCCCTAATGGCCTCTTCCGCTTTGGCCTTATCCTGACGGTTTCCGATGTATGTTGAGTGAAGCGTCCGGGCGAGGAAAAGCTGGGCAGTTCTGCCTTCCACCGTCGCACCTTCGGGGTCGCGGGCGGCCGCCTGCCTGAACAGGTCCTCAGCTACCTGAAACTTTCGGGCCTTGTATGCTTCCGAACCATCGACCAGGTTTTTCCTGGACATTATGCGGTTATATTGTCCACAATTAGCGGATACGAGTACTGTTAATGTAAGTAATGCAAATATCCCTAAACGAGAAAATCTCATTTTTCGACTCCATGTCAAACCCTTGATAAGAAAGCCGTCCTGCAAGCGGCGGCTTAATTCCATATCCGGGTCAAATTATTCTGCTGTTAGATCGTCAATCTGCAATCCGATAGGTTGAGCACCGGCCATTTTGGCGGCATCGATCACTTTTACCACGTCACCGTAACGAACCGATGTCGGTGATTTGATAAATAGCGTTTTCTCAACCTCGTTAGTGCCTTCGCGGAATACTCCACCGTCGGCACGCTTTTTGAATTCCTCGGCAAGCCTTGCCGTCAAAGCCTCGGGCTCGTCAACCGTGCCCATTGCCTCGTTATTTAAGAGAATTCCTCTAGTCGCACGGTTAATCGAAACGACCAAGGTAAGCGGATTAGGCTTGACCTCTATATTCTGCTGCTCTTTCGGCTCGGCCGGGACCTTCGCCTCGAACTTGCTTGGCTTTACCGGCGTAATGACCATAAAAATGATCAGAAGCACCAGCAAAACGTCGATCAGCGGTGTTACGTTAATTCTCGGTACTGCTCCGTCGGAGGAGCCGCCGCCTGACATTCCCATAATTTAATACTCCTTACGCTGGAAGCGTCACGGAGAACCCTGCCAACTTAAGCCGGCGGAGCTTCTCCTCCCTTCTTTTTGTCCGCAACCAGGCCGATCTTATCGATGTCCTGCTTGCGAATGATGTCGATTGCCTGAACGACTGTTCCGTAATCGACATCGATGCCGCTTTTGATGTAAACAATACGCTTATCGGGCGCCTTGTCTTTCATCATGCTCTTGATCTTTTCACCCAAAGCGGTCAGCGGAAACGGATCTTTTCCGATATAGAAATCGCTGTTGTTCGGGATCGTGATCACGACCGACGTGTCCTTGGTTATCTCAGAATCCTCCGTCGGAGCATTCAGATCCTTTGGAAGGTTTACCGGCACTCCCGATTGCAGCAGCGGCGTGACGATCATAAAGATGATCAGCAGCACCAGCATAACGTCCACCATCGGAGTTACATTGATCTCCGAATTATATTCATCGGTTCCACCGATACTTGCACCCATGGCAGTTGTCCCCCAATTAAATAAAAGCCAGGAAAGGCTTACTGGCCTTTAAGAGCTTTTGTTCGCTGCTTGATAAAATAGTCGACCAGTTCGGAAGCCGAGTTTTCCATTTCGACGCCGAAGCTCGTAACCTTATTAGTAAAGTAGTTAAAGAGCCAAACAGCGGGAACGGCCACGGCGATACCGAAAGCGGTTGCCACAAGAGCTTCGGCGATGGCGGCTCCGACGGCTCCGATACCGGCATTCTCAGCCTGTGCCAAAGCGACGAACGCACCGATGATGCCGACGACGGTGCCGAACAGTCCGACGAACGGAGCGGTCGAACCGACGGTGGCGAGCCCTGCCAGGCCGCGTTTCAATTCCGCTGTTTTCACGGCGATCGCACGGTCGAGAGCTCGTTTCGATGCTTCCATCTCGTCAGCCGAGATATCCGTATTGCCCTGATGAGCCGCGAATTCCTTCAAACCCGACGAAACGACCATTGCGAGGTGCGAATCTTTGTGCTTGTCGCTGATATTGATGGCCTCATCGATATTGCTGCTCTTCAAAGCCATTGCAACTTTCGGGGCATACTGCCGCGATTGCTGTTTAGCTTTGCTGTACGTCAGCCAGCGTTCTATACCAACGGCGATCATATAGACCGATTGGATAAGAAGGATCGCGATGACGATCCAGCCGGGAATTGTCAAACTCTTGGCAATGTCGTAGATGCCAAACGAGATCTTGGTCCCGCCTTCGGCCAGCATCAAAAAAAGGCCCAGAATGTCCGCACTTAACAGACTACTCAAAAATGTCATGATTTTTCCTCCAAAGAAATCAACAGAATTTTATGATTGCACAATCTAAAATTTGAGAAACGACCCGTGTGGGCCGTTTCTCTATTTTTCATGCCCCTTACGGAACAAAATTATATGTGATAACGCCCGAAACCTTTACGGGCTGCCCTGATAATTGAGTCGGGCTGAATCTGGCACCGCGGGCCGCTCCGACAGCGGCGGCACGCAGCAGCGGATGGCCGCTGACGGCAGTGGCAGAGATCACGCTTCCGCTCTCGCTGATCACTACCTGAACATTCACAGCTCCGCTCGCACGCACCGCTCTCGCAGCCGGCGGATATGCCGGCTTGGGCAGGCTTGTCGCTTTACCGTTAAGAACGCCGCCGGATATTTGTTTAGGGACGACTTTCTTGGGTGGCGGCGGTGGCGGCGGGGCTCCACCGACGTCGGAGGTTCCGCCTTGTCCGGTGTTGCCGCTGTCGCTTCCCGTGCCGGAAGCATTTACAGGCCCGGCGTAGTCAGGCGGCGGCGCATTGGCCGCACTGAAATTACGGTCGCCCACAACCGTAAACTTATCCGGGTCACGGGGCGGTATTTTCGAAGCTTCACTGCTGATCTTGTCCGGAATCTTCGGCGGCGGCTCGTCCATGCTCGCTATGATCTCCTTGCGGACATCCACATTAGGATCTTTTTGCTTTTCCGGTTCCTTTTCCGGCTCCGGTTCAGGCTGATCCTCGATCACCGGCGGAGCAACAAGGGTCTCCAGCGACAATTCGTCGCCGCCCATGCCGTAATCCTTTGCAAAGAGGCTGTAAAGCCACGCACTCAACAGAATCGAGGTCATGATGACAAAAGTAGTCAATAGAAAACTACTTCGCCGCGTGTCCTCGCCGGCATGGCTTTTTGATTCGACTAGTTGATCTAACATCGCTAAATTCCTCCCTTTACTTCCGGTGCCAAACTAGGTCAAGGGTTACGAAACCTTCAATTTTTTGATGATAAAAACACTATCGCAAGTTGTCATGGATTGTACAAACCAAGAACCCGTCTTGCGATCCGTTCGGCCTTTCCACGTTGTAAACTTTGAGCATTCAGAGCGGGGCAAAAGAATTCATGCCGGCAATGGATACAAAAAGTTCTACGAATTCCGTATTGTCGTAAAACAAAATACGCGAAAAAGCAGATACGAAATATTTAATTGACCAGCAACGTTATGCAGTCTAATTACTTAGTTTCGGAAAGTCAAGAATAATCACATTGAAATGCGATGATTTTACAAGTTTCTTAAAGGCAGTTGTAAATATTCATTAACAACTTCGCCCGGATTACGAGTTAGGAATAGATCATCAGCGCCGTTTAGAGGCGGTCTTTGACCGCCGTTGCTGTTTAATGACTTTACAGGCAATAAGAAACCGCTTCTGAACGACAGATCAATTAGCGTGTTA
>JACMMN010000455.1 GCA_014379075.1 Pyrinomonadaceae bacterium
CTCGATGGTAGTTAGGATTTTTTCCTGTTCGATGCCGATATAACGCAGCTGAGCGTCTTGTGCGGCGGCGGCGGCGGACGCTCCTCCGGGACCGATTCCGATTATCGCGACATCGTATTGGGCCTTCGGTTCCTCTGGTGCAGCTTTCAATTCGGCAGTAATTTGGCCGATCACTTCGAACCCTTCTTTGACAGCGTTTTTTATCAGGGGAACGCCAGAAACATCGCCTATAATGTAACACCCGGGAACATTGGTCTGATAGGTACCACCGTCGCGCAGCGGGGCGGGCAGCGAGCGGACTTCCTTTGTCGTGTTGATTACAATGCATGCCTTCGGATTGACAGGGCATTCTGCCTGACAAGCAGTGTCTTCCATGCAAAGATCGGGGGCGACCGATGCAGCAACTCCACCCACAATGGCTAAAACATCATGCGGGCAAGCATCGACACAGGCCTGGCAGCCTATACAGCGGTCCGGAAAGATGACGGGATGCGGGTAATCCGGGCCTTTGTATTTAATTAGGCCGAGTTCCCGAAGTTCGTCCGGTTGAAGCATTCGCACATCGGCCAGAAGAGCTATGTTTTGGCCGCGCGATCCGAAAAATCCGAACGCCTGCGCCGAATCATTGATTATCACAATACCCGCAACACCGGCCACCACCAGTAAAATACTCACCCAGCCGACCCAGGACAATCCGCCGAACGCGGGCGCACCGTCACCGCCAAAGGCTTGGTTGAGCCAAATCAGCAGTGCGATGAGCGCGAGGCTTACTAAGAGCTGAGCAAATTTCATTTCTCGTTCAATCGTTTTATCTGCGATCCGATAGCTTCCCTCCGCAGTGTGAGTGCGTCGGCTCTCAAATAACCGCTCCAACGGTCGCCGCTGTACGGGTGCTGGACGTGACACGATATACAGTTTGCCGTATTCTCTCTGGCCGACAGCACCGAAACATGACATGCCGCACACGTTTGCCGGGGCGTTTCGCGGTCGACCGGTTCAAAGCTTTTGTGGCATGTCGAACACGACACAAGGCCATACTTATCTCCTTTCAGCCCGTCGGGAACATTTAACCGCGAAACATGAATGGAATGAAATTGGCGGCTCAGAAATGCCTGCTCGGTCTCGTCATTAGTCGCGGCGCCGTTGATCTCCGGTATCGTCTCGGCCGTCTCCCGGTACAATCCCTTCCACTTCCAGACACCGTTTTCGATCGGGTATCCGTATGAGCCGCCGTGAGCGGTGCGCACGGTTTTTCCGTTATACGTCTTCAGATTTTCGTTGTTATGGCACTGCGCGCATGTCTGAACCGCCGCCGCCCGCATCTGGAAATCGGCACCCTGATGCTCGGCATGGCAAACGGTGCAGGTGACACCGGCTTCCTGATGGGCCTTCACGTTGGAGGCGTGAAATTGCTCCGCCTGATGGCACTTTATACAAGCCGTCTCGAGCGATCCGTTAAGCGTATGGCACGTTGTGCAAGAGTTACCGTTTCCCTGGTTCGCGATCAAGCTTCCCTCAATATTCCCGGAGTGCGGAGTTGCCAGCGGTTTACTCGCGAACGTTTGAGGATACCGGAAAAACGCAAACGCTCCGATCGCGCCGACTATCAGAAACGCCCAAATAAACAGCCCGGCCCGCCACGGCTTTTGAAGGTCGCGCGTCGGCTTCCAATTAATAACTGCCTTTCCGGGCTGCGGTTTTTGGGTCGGGCGGAGAAGCGTTCCCCAATCTTCCTTCTCGCGGGTGCGTTTCTCCCAAAATACTTTCAATACATCCGCATATTCCTTACTGAGAAGGTGCGGCATCACGCTGCCGACTGGCGGCAGTTTGTTCGTCGTGAGCGGAATTCCCGAAAGCTGGCTGTGAATTTGTAAACCGATTTCCCCCGAACGAACGGAAGCAGCCAATGCGAAAGGCCCTATCTGAATGATGTCTCCGTCAGCGACGACATCGGTTCTTTGCGGTTTAAGCGGTCTTCCGTTGAGTGATATCGTATTCGTCGTCGAAAGGTTTATTAGAAAATAGTTGGAATCAAGGAAATTAATGCCGGCGTGGATGCGGGAAACCGATTTGTGTTCAAGAACGATATCGCAGCTTTTGAGACGGCCGATGAATATGGATTCCTGATCGAGCGCAAACGCAGGTTTACCTGCGTCGGCAAACGTTATCCTGAATTTTCCCGAGTCCTTGCTCATAAGAAAAAGCTGCTGCGGAAACGCAGACGCCTAAGTCTGCAAGCGCGTTCCTGGCGCTCAAAATTCTAGCGGCTACGATGATCACATTCAAAAACCGCTGCATTGCAGGCGAGGGCGCACTGGTTCCCGGCTTTACCGGACATTAAAATAAATAACCTGCAAAATATGTATCGCCATGAGTACCAGCATCGTTGATGTAAAAAGGACATGCGGAGCAATCCAGATTTTCAATGTTTGGTGTAAGTAAATAAGGGCATCTATACGCCGCAGCGTCGCCGCGCTTTCCACTGCCTCCATCAATCGAGCGTCGTCCAAACGGGATTTTCCGTCCCCGGTAACGCGAAATTCCTGTCGCGCTTTCGCTAACATAGAGTTCAAGTCTTCTTTACGAATATACTGTCGGAAAAGATACCTGAGCCCGAGAAAGCGCCTTCGGACCTTGGTTCGGATTAAATGGTTTATCTCTTCGTTGCCCGGCTGATCGCTGACGCGGACAAGCTGGGCGCGAAGCTCTTCCCTCCTCGATTGCAGGTCTTCCAATAGAAGCGGTTCCCGTTCGATGCGAGTCATAAATCGCGGAATAATGATATAACACACCGCGCCGAATATGCCCGAAGCGATTACGAGATCGAACGAGATCATCAGCAGCGACGTCAGCAGCCCGCCCGAACTTGTTCCGCCATGAACCAAAAGCACAATACCCGCCAAAACACCTATATAAATATGCGACAACATCCAATAACGTAAGGCTCCTATCCGCCTCCGGTAAATTTGTTTTCGCAGAGGATAACCCATCACCCACAAAATGCCCGCAAGCCCTGTAAGCCCTGTGAGCCAGCGCATCGTTACCCATGTACCCGGACTGAACGGAATATCCTGCGAAAATTTATATGTCGCCCAGATCACCGCTCCGCCACCGAGCAGCACAGCGGCGATCCCCACAACGTGCCAAACCGTCGCCCAAAAGTCGAATTTGTGAATGTTTTCGCCGATCGCATGGGTCTTGCTACGCTGGATAATGCCCATCGTCTCACCGACCTCATCAAAATATTCATGCGGATTAACGCGCACCAGAGCTCCAGTGGGGCAATTTTCCTCGCATGAATATGCGACGGTCTTTGCCCCGGGCGGATTCATTCCGGTGTCTTTGCAGAGATTGCATTTGACCGCGAGAAGTCCTTCCGTTTGCGTAACCGGCGGCGGAAGTTGGGTCTGGCGAAGAGAAAAAACAGAGAATAATTTCGCGAATGCACTCGTTGAAATTTCGGCGGAATCGCTTCCCTTCGGGATCATTGAGATCGCATTATATGGACATTGTGTCGCGCAGTCGCCGCAGCCGATGCATGTTTCGGGATGAATATCGATTTCCCCGCCGGGAAAGCGGGCGATCGCCCCGGTGGGGCATCCCGTCAGGCATTCGGGATCCTGGCAGTGCATGCAAACCTCTGGCATCAGCACGTTTTGAATAGATCCATTCGCCTTTACCGGGCGTTCGATATGTATGCCGCGGCGGGTAAGCCGCGAATGCCCATGCACTTTGTGACAGGCAAGCGAGCAATTTCCGCAACGGATGCATTTCGCCATATCCATTACGAGCAGGTTAACGCCGTCGACTACGCCGGTTTCGATCTCCTTGCTAGTGGCGGAAAGTACACGTTTGTCATTGGGTACCGATGGCTTTGGTGAATCATCGACACCGGAAGAACTACGCAAAAGTGGAACGACGGCGGCGCTCATCTCCGTTTCTTCGCGAAGGCGTGAAATGGCAATTTCGATCACTTCGGCCCGTCCGCGAACCGTGGCGGTGTAACCCCAAACTGCCTCCCTGTTTTCTAATGCTTCCAGGCCCAGGCAGCTTCCAGCGCCAAGAAAATCGAGCCCAACCGAATCTTCGGAGTCAAATAGAAGATCGGCGGCTTTCGGATTAAAATCCGCCCCGCTGACGCGCTGTATCCAGCCGTTGCGGACGAACACAACGCGATTTATCGGGTCGCCTTCATGAAAGAGGACGTGATCCTTTTCGTAAATGGCAAAACGCGCGGCGTCATCGAGCCGCTTGAGAATTTCCGGATCGAGTTTTACATGCGTGAAGTCTTTTACTTCGTTCAAGGCCAGCGTAAGGCCGTAATCGCGGTAATTTCGATCGAGCGATTTCGCGAATTTCGGAAGCTTCCGCAACAGGCGCAATGCGGGGCGAGTCAATTCCAGGACTTGCGCCGGTTCATTCCCCGACGCGACGGTGACCGTCGCACGTCTTGGCGTGCCGGCGAGAAGAGCCATTTCACCGAACGAATTGCCTTCCGCAATTTCGCCGAGATTCTTTCGCTCTTGTTTTTCTTTGGTGACAGAAGCTTCGAGTCTGCCTTTTACAAGTATGTAAAAGATGCCGCTTTCCCACGTATTTTCACGCACAATGGTTTCGTCGGGGAAAAATTCCAGGAGGCGCGCATAAGGGCCAACCTTCTTGCCGCGATAGGTGCGGCCAAAAAGTATGATATCCATGTCGAGCTCATTTCGAAATTCGCCGTTCGGCAGTTTATCGGTCAAATCGGAAACGATATCGACATTTCGAAATGCTTCGATTATTTGTTCATGATTGTGTATTTCACGCGGCATCGCTTTGGACGCTCAAACGGTATGCTAGCTTTTACGTAAAGATAAATAAAGAAAAATTAGGGTTGCCGTGGCCAAAATCAGCAATATCAGGAAAAGTAAGACACCGGCCGCAATCCAAAGCCATTTTCGGCTTGCGGATTTTTTTTCAACAACATTTACAGTCTTTTCCGGTTGCGACGATTCCGCCTCTATGATCACTTCCTGTTTTTCGGGTGAATCAGGCGGTACAGAAATATTCAGTCCCATGTCCGAAAGCAAATTGGTGTACATCGTCTGCCCGAATTGGACTGTTCCGGCATGGCGGTCGAATTCCGAGGCCGCCAGTCTCTTTTGCTCTTCGACAAAAGCGTGTCCGCAGCCGGGGCAAAATGCTTTGGCTTCGTCAACCGATTCACCGCATTTTTCGCACCGCTTCGCACTCATTAAACCTAATTCGATTTATGACAAATAGTGCAGTCCTTGGACGCAGCGAAACCGGCTCTCGTTTTCAATTCAGGGCGGATTTTAACCGCGGCATCGTGGCAAGTATTGCAATTTATATGATACGCCAATTCGTTGTTTAGATCCTTGCTGACCGTTTTGCCTGCGTCCGTGTAGGAAGCGGTGGGCATTACCTTATCATCCGGGACGCTGCCGTCCTGAAAATGGCAAAAGCGGCATTCGTTGACCTTCTGGTTCGAGGCTCTCCAGGAAGCCATCGTCAAGATGACGTCGCGTTCGGATGTGACAAGCGGCGGTTTTAGGGCCGATTTCGGCTGATCTGTATGATGGCATTCGGCGCATCCGACGACCGCTTTTCCGTCCGGGCTGTAATTCTTGAAAGCATGAGTGTCGTGGTTGAAAGGCACTTCGCCATACTCGGAAAGGCTGTCCTTGCCAAGGGTGAATTCCTTTGGAATGGTCTTATCCCCCGCGGCCGGTTTAGACGCGTTCACCATAGCATTGGTAACTGAATTCATCGCGTTGGCGGCTATATTTGCAGAATTTATTGCCGTGTTCGCCGTCGGTCTCGGCGTCGGCGTTTGCTGCGCGATCACTGCTGACGGAGAACCCGCGAAAGCCGGGCTGCCGAAATTCGAGACGGCAGCGGTATTGAACAGCAACGCGGCCGCACCCAGCATGAAAACACCGACAATGATCAATTTGACAAGACTCTTCATAGGTTGCTGCATTATTAAACTCCCATTTGCACCGCAATGTCAACATTTTGCAGACACGTTTCGAAGCGAATACGCAAATCGTTCAAAACCAGGGATTTGCTGCGCAAAAATGACTAAAAAACTTAGGATCAAGGCATGCCTTTGTTCTATTTACTCCGCTCTATTCAAGAACGCAAAGGTCTGTCAATTTTGCGGTGAACCCGGCAGCATATCGAATCCCGATCCTCGGTGGCAACGGGCGCAATTCGAGAAATTGCTTTCTCCAAATGCCCGGCGATCATTGTGACATGTTCGACAGCTAACGCCTCCGGCTGCGGAATGCTGCACCGCAACAGGGGCGGTGACCTGTCTAGACTGTGGCCCTGAAGCCCTTACAGAGTGGCATTCCATACAATCGACGCCCTGTCGCCCGGTGTGGTCCGAATGACGGAAAACAGCCTTGATCACATTGCTCGTCGGCGGTGTCCGGTTATATGGGCCGAGCGCGTGACAGGTATTGCATGACCCGATCTTACTTTCGGGCGTATGGCAAGCAAAGCAGTTCGAATGCGCCTGGACCCGAACCGGGATCGTCTGCGAAGCTCCGGCCGGCTCATGGCAGTGGGCGCAGCCCTGCCTGGGCAGTCCGTCACCGCTGATGTGCGCGGCATGCTCGAACTTCATATTAAAGCTTTCCTTGAACGCTTGAGGAAACTGCTTCATGCCCGCGGGCACGGTTTGGAGATCGCTGTGGCAGACCATGCAAATCTGCGTCTTATTATTCGTAAATTCGGCCATGTGGCAGCCAACGCACGAATCGTGGCCGGCAAATTGCAGATCGGGCGAACCCGTTTCTCGCCGGTGGCACGCACTGCAATTTGCCGTATCGTGTTCTTTTACGCTATGGGAAAAAGTTCCAAAATCACCGTCAGAAACACGCGTCGTCTGCGGCTGCTGGGTTTCGTCGGCTGTAATTAAGGGGTCGGATTTTTGCGCCTGCTGCAGACAACTTGCGGCAAAAACGATCAGGGCCGCCAGGACAAAGGCCGCTTTTATTTTATTTTTGTTATTTTTACCGGCCCCTAATGACATTCTTCAACGATGACTGGGCGGTATCGGGAAGCGCCCGATCTCCGGTGTGTGGCAAAATACGCACTGGAATGCCGCCTGTTTTTCAGCGATGCTCGCGTTGCGCTTGGCGATCTCTCCCGTAATATCGCTGCCGTGACAGGAACTCGTGCTGCATGTGAGTATCGGCACATCCGCGTCCTTCATGAATTTAATATCGGCATTCTGAGTGATCCGGACATGACAGGTCGTGCAATCCTTATTCACATGATCTTTGTCCAGGTGATTGAATTTCAATGAATATCGCTGAACGGTGCTCGATTCCTTATAGGGTGCGGCCGGAGAATGACAACCTGCGCAATCGGTGCTCAAAGGCTTTGCATTCTGAAAATGACAGCTAAAACAGGACGCATGGCTGTTCGGCGAATTCTTAAAAAATCCTGCAACCGGAGTGACGGTATTGGCAGCAGCAGAAGTCAGCGGCTGCATGGACGGCAACGCCCGTGTCGCAAATTTCGGTATAACATCCGGCGTCTGATGACAGATCGAGCAGTTATTAAATTCCACCTTCGGATCGTCCGCCGAATACACCTGCCGCCGCATGGGTGAAATAGTATCTCCGGATGCGAAGTCTGTACGTGAGACGCCATCGGCATAACTGGCATTTACAAAATGGGCGACCGCAACGCGGCCTCGTCTCGGGTTCGAAGCGATTAGATCCTGATGCACATTATGTGGAAACTTCGTTTCAAAATCCTGTGATTTTGTCGCGACCGGAAAGCGAAACCGCGCCGCACCCCGCGGGCCGGGGTTTGTGTGGCAGCCCGCGCAGATCGCCGGACGGTTGCCGCTGAAAAATTCGGCGCGGTGACATGAAATGCACGAACTATGGCCGGGATAATCGGCCACGTCCGGATAACCGCGTGCCGCCACCCAATTACCGGTCGGTATTTTATGACAAGAATTGCAATTTATTTTTTTGTGCTGCGGAGTGGCATGGAGGAAATCGTCGCGCCGTTTCTGCGCATTCGATTCCGTGAGGAAACTCGCCGCGAAAAGTGCCGCCACCGCTCCTACAAGCAATAGTCTGATATGAATTTTACGTCCGATCACAGCTTCCGGTTTTGCACACCTTTAAATCTCTCACGATGACTTCGCAGTTCTTTACCGGCTTGTTGTTTTCCGGCACTTGAAGCCTCATTATGGCCGGCTTGTCCCCTCCGATCTCGATCTCGCATGCCCAAAGATAGCTTTTCGCCCCAAACTCGAGCGGGAGGATATTCGACACGGTGAAAGTCTCCGTTTTCTTCCCGGCTGTGCTCAATTCAATGTCGATAAAAACCGCCTTGACCGTCACGCTGTCCGTCATGGAAGACTGCAGCGGTTTATTATTACCTAGCAGCATGTTTGCCAGAGACTTTCGCTGGAGATAAAATCCGCTAACAAGATTCGGCAATAGATTGGTCGTCAGCCAATCCTGCGCTATCAGAGGCTTTTTTCCATATCGAGTTAGGCCTTTATTATAGGCGACCTGAAATTCGGGCACTTTGGCGATGTCCTCTTTTGAGATGTCGCGGCAATATGGCGATTCGCAATTTCCGGCTTGAAGCCAGCAAACAAATTGCGGGCTGGCGCTGATCCCGGTGTAGTAGCAGTCGCGGGAAGTTATTTCCGCTGCTTTCAGCCTTTCGACAAGAGCGTTATTTTCCGCGAGGCCGCCGCGAAGCAGGTAAAACCTTTTTCTCGAAAGCTTTTCCTGTTTGCCCTCGATCTTCACGCGCCCAGAAACTTCCAGCGAACCCAGATTCTGGGCCGCCGACGGTAGAAAACCCAGCAAAAAAAACGTAGCCAATACAATCTGGCGGCAATAAAAAAGCATGTAAAAGTCAGGGCAAAGTCGGCCGGGCCGGGAACTTTAGAAATGGCAGTCGGACACCGCGGACAAAGGTTCTGTCGGATCGTATTCCCACCGGCGGTGCAAAATTATTTGCTCCGCCAGCGGCGATAAAATCGTCCTGATCGATACCGTCGCCGCTTACACCGACCGCCCCGATCAACGTCGATCCGCGATAGATCGGCACGCCTCCCGCAAAGATCTGAATTCCGTTCGGCAGCTCCGGAATAGCGGTGCACGGGCACGGGGGAAGCAATTTGCGCTTCGTTCGGGCCGCAGTCCGGCAAACCATCGGCGGTGAAGTCAGTGCCGTTCTGATCAAATCCAACTGCAGGCCGACGTTGAATGGACTCCAATCCGCAAGCAGGCTGCTAAAAGGCCCGGCTTCCGTCTCGTTGATTCCGTCCGGGAAAAGCGGCCTGTGAAGAAAACCGACGGCCCGGTCACTAAACGCAATTCCGCCATTCAGATTTATTCCGTCTGTAGCCGCCCGCGAAACATAGCTGCTGAAACCTGCCGTCTGAAGTTTTGCACCCGCATCGGAACGAGCGAAAAACATGCTGGTTCGGGCCTTCTGGACCGACACGTCCAAACCGAAAACCGGTGCGTCCATCTGGCGAAAAATTCCCAAAACCGCGCCGTTCACATCCACTACCGCTATCGAAACGCGGGCGTTGCTTCCGATCGGCTGACGAATGCCGGCTCTTGTAATATTTGCTGTCTGCGCCGCGCTTCCGAGTATCTGCTCCACCTCGGCCGCCGTGATCCCGGCGCCGGCAATAATGGGAAACCGGCTGCTCGCCTGTCCCGCGATGCCGCCGGCCGTCATCGGAATAAAATCGCTGGCCGGTGCGGCCAGAATGGGAGCGGTGACCGTTCCGGGCAAACTTCCAAAAGGTATAGTCGCAACGATGGGCGGATTTTCGACATTCGTGAACGGCAGCCGGATACCCTCGACCAATATGTTATCGCCGCGAATCAACGCGGGCGCTTCGTATCCTCGTGTGGCCGATACCGCGATGATCTCCTCGAACGGCTGGTCGGCATCCAACGGATTGCGGTCCACCGTGTATACGCCGTCGCCTTCAATCCCCACGCCGCCTACCGACGTTCCGCTCTTGTAAACCGGGATGCCGCCGGGATCGCCGGAAAGGCCGAGCGGTAGCCCGGCGATCGCTATATCAGAACAAGGAAGCGTCGAAAACTGCACGCCATAAAGCGGCCCACCGGGACGATTATCGATGCCCGGCGGGAAATGTTCCTGGATAATAAAGGACGCGGTCCGTGTCGTAAAGGCGTTTCCGCCGGTTGAAAATATTCCTGCTGTTCCCGCTTTCGAATGCGACGCAGCCGCGGAAGGAACCCCAAGAGCTTCTAGGCCCTGTCCGGCAAGTCCGACGCTCCGTATGAGCGTCGTCGAAGGAGCTCCCGTCATCGTAAACGTGCCGAGCAAATTGCCTTCCTTATCGGTAACGGAAACTGTGACGCGCTGATTCAGCGAAACGGCCGTCGAGACCGCCTGGGCAATGATCGTCTGCACATCCGACGCCGACAATGTCTGTGAATTAACAGGCAATGTAAAAAGAAATAAGAGCAGAAAGCCGGTCAAAAACCCATATTTTTTCTTTAATAATATGCCTCTCATTATCGACTTGCATTTTATACGATATCTTTTGATAGTCAAGTAGTTTTAAAAGAGTTTGTCATTGATATAGATATGTGATAAAAGATTTGGCGGCTATTCAATATTCCAAGCGAAAAAACTAGCGCAAATGCCGGTCAAAGTTTCCATTCGAACTTTCTTGCTGCCGATACTAGTTATATTTGCGCCTTTCTGCATCCTGGCACAGGATGGAAGCGGCAAACTATTCGGCAAGGTGACCAATAAAGACGGCTCAGCAGTCGCTGGAGTGGTCGTCACAGCCACCAACCAGACCAGCTCGGAGGCCGAATCTGAAACCTCAAAGGCGGACGGCAGCTACACTTTTAAACTGCGAGCCGGAGCATATAAATTATCTGCCGGCCCTCCGTTCGAGGCCCGTTTTGACCGCGGCAAAAGTGCGGAATACGGTTCGTTTTCAAATCTAATTTGCGACGAATCTAAAAAGCTCTGTCCGATCTTAGAGAACATTATCATCGGCGGCGGCGACCGCAAGATCGATTTCATCGCCGAACAGCCAACAGATGCCGCAAAAGCGGATGAGAAAACGGAAATCCAAGAACCCGACCGCCGAGAGCTTCGCGACCGCTGGCGAATCGAATTTCCCGAATACGACCGCTACGGCGATAAAGGTGCTCGCGGACGCGATATTCCCTTCAAACGCAACCGCTGGTATAACCCGTATGACCAAAACGTCATCAAGGGCGATAAGCCGATCTTCGGCGACGATTATTTCCTGATACTCTCCGGCGTCAGCACGACGGGCGTGGAGATCCGCCGCACTCCGTCCGCGACGAGCGTCAGCGCAAGCAATCCAGACAGCAATAATTTCCTTGGCCGTCCCGAAAGCCTCTCTTTAAATCAAACGATCCAGCTTTCATTCGAATTTTTCAAGGGACAAACCGTTTTCCGGCCGCGTTCGTGGGCGATCAAAATATCGCCGACATTTAGCCTGCCCAATTATTTGAATGCCCGCGAAAACGGTATCGTCAATATAGACCCTCGCCGCGGAACCAATCGAACCGATTACCACGCTTCGCTCGAAGAAGCGTTTGCCGAGGTTAAGCTTTTCGACACAAATGATAATTTCGACTCCGTTTCGGTCCGTGCCGGAATTCAGCCTTTTATCGCAGATTTTCGCGGATTCCTTTATTCGGACAACAATCTCGGCGTCCGCCTTTTCGGGGCGTTTTCGAACAATAAATTACAGTTTAACGCCGCTTATTTCCGGCAGCTAGAAAAGGACACTAACAGCAATCTCAATGCGCTCGAAACACCGCGCCACCAGGACGTTTTTATCGCCAATTTCTTCCGCCAGGATTTTTTGTTCAAGGGCTATACGATCCAGGGCGTCGGGGCATATAACAACGATCGCGAAGACATCCATTACGACACCAATGGCTTTTTAGTCCGCCCGGCCCTTGTAGGAAACGCCCGGCCGCATTCAATAAAGGCGGGCTATCTTGGTATCAACGGCGACGGACA
>JACMMN010000456.1 GCA_014379075.1 Pyrinomonadaceae bacterium
GAAACGGATCTGAGGTTTGCGGTCGAACGAGATGAATTGGAGTTGTTCTATCAGCCGGTAGTCGGCCTTTGCGATACGAAGCTTGTCGGATTCGAGGCTCTTGTCCGCTGGAACCACCCCACCCGCGGGCTCATCTCGCCCAATGAATTCATTCCGGTGAGCGAAGATACCGGATTGATAGTTCCGATGACCCTGCAGATCCTTAAAACCGCATGTCTGCAGCTCGTCGATTGGCAAAAGCGTTTTCCGTCCGAAGATCCGATGACGGTCAGCGTTAATCTTTCGGGCAAGCATTTTTCACATCCCGATCTCGTGCAGCATATAAAAACCGTCCTGAATGAAACGGGAATCACTCCGGGATGCCTGAAACTCGAGATCACCGAAAGCGCGGTCATGGAAAATGCCGAAAGCGCCATCGTGATGTTAAGACAGATACGTGAAACGGGTGTACAGCTTTCGATCGACGATTTCGGTACCGGACATTCAAGCCTGAGCTATCTGCAAAGGTTTCCCGTCGATACGCTCAAAGTCGACCGCAGTTTTGTGAACGCGATGGAGGACGGCAGCGCAAACGGTGAGATCGTCCGCACTGTGCTGGCTCTCGCCAAGATATTGAAATTAAATGTCGTAGCTGAAGGCATCGAGAGCATTCATCAGTTCCATCAATTACGCGTCCTCGGCTGTGAATACGGCCAGGGATATCTATTCTCCCGCCCGCTGCCGGTGCCGGAGATCGAGAAAATGCTGGAAGGTAAATTCCAGTGGGACAATATTCTGCCCGTTAAGGAATTCGGTATCAGGGCCCAGGAGCCCGAACTCAAAGAATTGGTCTCCGTTCATTAAAGTCATGAGGTCACGTTAAGCTTTTTGACTCATCATTCATCTCACGTCAGTTCTTCGGGCTGTTCACGTCTATTTGCGGAAAAGCTCAGCTTTTCCGCGCGTTCGCATAAGAGATCTGCGGCTGTGCCGCCGCTCTTCTGGAGCAGCCTTTAACGGCAGCATGGCCGCGAGATAATGTTAGAAACCCTACGGAAAAACCGAGCTTTCCGCAAATAGAGAGGCAAGCCGAGGTATTGGAAATGTAAAGCCTATCCGAGCGAACTCAGAACCTATTCGGCAAAAACTTTCGGCCGGGCGTTGAGCGGAAACTCGGTTTCATACCGGGACGCCAGATTCAGCAGAGTGTCTTCGGACCAGAAATTCCCGATCAATTGCAGACCGATAGGCATTTCTTCAGCCGATAACCCGCACGGGACGCTGATACCCGGAACGCCGGCCAAATTTGCCGAAACGGTATAAACATCGTTCAGATACATCGCAAGCGGATCGCTTGATTTTTCGCCGAGTTTGAAGGCCACGGATGGTGAAGTCGGCGTGATGATCGCGTCGCATTTCGTAAAAGCTTTTTCGTAATCCTGCTTTACCAGAGCACGGACCTTTTGCGCTTTGGAATAATACGCGTCGTAATAACCGCTCGAAAGGACGTAGGTTCCGAGCATTATGCGGCGTTTTACCTCTTCACCGAAGCCCTGCTCGCGGGTTTTCATATACATATCCCGCAGGGCGTTCGCACCCTCGGCACGGAAGCCGTAACGCACGCCGTCGTAACGAGCGAGATTCGACGAAGCTTCCGCCGTAGCGATAATGTAATAGACCGCGATGCCGTATTTGGCGTGCGGAAGCTCGACATCCACTATCTCCGCCCCGAGGCTTTGGAAATTCTCGATCGACCTTTCGACGGAATCGCGGATCTCATTGTCCAATCCTTCGCCGAACAATGAGCGCGGGACGCCTATCCGTTTTCCGCGAATATCGTTGTCGATGCCGCTCAAATAATCGGGCACAGGTACGTCCGCCGATGTCGCGTCACGCTCGTCGCGGCCGGCGATCACCCCTAAGACACCGGCCGCATCTTTCGCGGTTTGGCCGAAAATACCTATTGCATCGAGCGACGAAGCAAACGCAACCAGGCCGTAACGCGAAATTCTTCCATACGTCGGCTTCAAACCGGTGATGCCGCACAGCGAAGCGGGTTGACGCACCGAACCGCCCGTTTCCGATCCCAAAGCCACGCGAACGACACCCGAAGCGACCGCGACCGCCGAACCGCCGGAACTTCCGCCGGGAACCCGGGACGTATCCCATGGATTTTTTACCGGCCCGAACGCTGAGGTTTCGTTAGACGAACCCATCGCGAATTCGTCCATATTCGTCTTACCGACAACGACCGCACCAGCGGCGTTCAACCGGTCGATGGCGGTGGCGTTGTATTGGGCTTTGTAATTGTGGAGGATCTTCGACCCGCAGGTTGTCTGCAGGCCTTTCGTGCAAATGTTGTCTTTTATGGCGATTGCGACGCCTTTTAAATTCGTTTCAATTCCGTTCTCGTCCAATTCATCCGCTCGGGCTAAGGCGTGTTCGCGCTCAATGGAAAGAAATGAGGTAAGCACTCCGTTCAGCTTCTCAGCTTTATTTAAAGTATTTTCGATATCTGTCCGAAGTGACATATTATTATTGTTAGTAAACCGAGAGTCGAATACTGATTTTTCTCGTGTTCTCTGTGTATTCTTTTCGTAAATGTCCAGGATTATTTATTCTGTTCGGGTTCATCTTGGTCATGGCCTGATCCTCTAGCTCAGTGGTGAGAAAGAATTTGGACCACAGAACAAGTGGAACAAGAATGAATATGAGAAGACGACAAAACGGGCAAAGCCCCGCTCTTAGGCTAGTTAATTATCTTGTCGATCAGCCATTTGCCGTCTTTTTTGATAGTTTCCACCTTTATTTCCCTCTGCTCGCTTCTTTCATCGGTCCGCCAAAAAAGCACGATCTCGAAAACAGTTTTTTCCGCCGAAACGACTTCGCATGCGGCGGTCCGGAATGCTTTCGGATGATCGGGGCTGTTGGTCGTGAATACATCGTTCTCCGTCTGCTGATCCTCAAGAGATCTAACCAATTCCGGCGTAAGAAATTTTTCGCGCTGCTTCAAATTCTCCGGCGACAGTTTCATATCGTTTCCGAAATGGAACGAGTAGAATTCCTTCACAACACCGCGAGACTCTGTGCATTCAGGCGGTTCGAGATTCGGAATACTGCAGGCGAATAGGCAGCAA